>JAADJB010000035.1 GCA_013151035.1 Gammaproteobacteria bacterium | reverse complement strand
ACTAACAGGCCGGATATATGGAAGCAATCCTGTCACTGTTAAAGGTTCACAATGTCTTGCAAACTGGGAGGAGACCATATATGCGTACTACGCACCATTATTGTTCTGCCTCCTCCAATTCTTCCTCTTGTTTAATCGGTTGTCGCTGCTGTGGATAGAGGCGCGCAGTCTTGACGCTGTTATTTTGGGTTTGCACAATATCGAGCGGATAACCGGCCAATAACAGGCTGGTACCTGCCTCGGGTATTGTTTCCAGATATTCCAGAATGAGACCATTCAGGGTCTTGGGACCATCCGTGGGTAGTTCAATATCCAGACTCCGGTTGATCTCACGAATGCTGGTGCTGACATTAATAATAAAGCTATTATCCTCAAGACTAACAATATCAGTGATATTAGTTGATGGGTCAGTGGTGAATTCACCGACCACCTCTTCGAGTAGATCTTCTAAGGTGACCAGACCTTGTATATCACCATATTCATTAACGATCAGACCGATGCGCTGTTTCTCTTGCTGGAAGTTTAATAACATACGATTCAGTGAGGTGCCTTCAGGAATGAAGTAGGCCTCGCGCAGGAGTTCACGTAACTGTGCATGATTAAATTCATTAGCCTGTAATAGAGGTAGTGCATTACGCAGGTGCAGAAAACCAATGACATGATCTATAGATTCTTCATAGACAGGCAGGCGTGTGTATTGTGTTTGCGTGAGTTGTTTGGTGATGCGATTAATATCATCGTTGATATCAATGCCGATCACTTCGTTGCGTGGCACCATGATGTCTTCAACCTGTGCCGTTTCCAGATCCAGCAGGTTGAGTAACATTTTCTGATGGCGCTTGGGTATCATGGACCCTGCCTCCATCACGACTGTCCTGAGTTCATCCCGGTTTAGCGCCTGATGTTCGCTGTTGTTAGTGCTGGTGCCAACGAGCCGTAACAGAGCGTTGGCAATGGTGTTGACCAATAGCACCAGTGGATAAAGAATCTTTAACAGGGGTACATAGATAAAGGCGGCAAAAAAGGCGATTTTTTCCGGGTGTGCAGCGGCAAAGGTCTTGGGGGCGACTTCGGCAAAGATAAGAATAACCAGAGTGAGTAGACCCGCAGCAATAGCGATTCCGGTTTCACCCCACAGCCGTAGTGCGATAATCGTTGCCAGTGAAGAAGCAAGGATATTGACAAAATTGTTACCGAGTAGAATTAAACCGATAAGACGATCAGGACGTTTGAGTAGTTTTTGTACTCTTATCGCACCACGGTGTTTGTTTTTTGCCAGGTGACGCAAGCGATAACGATTTAGCGTCATCAGTCCTGTCTCTGATGCTGAAAAAAAACCTGATAGGATGATGAGTACAGCAAGGGCGGTAAATAAAGTGCCCAGAGGAATGTTGTCCAAGTTATGCTTGACCTTTGATGATTGCTCGGGATCTATTGTAGGCTATTTTTGTTAAATTGTCAGATATTCTGTCGGGTTACGGCTACGCCTAACCCAACACAAACCATCACTATTATTGTTATAACAAGATTTCCAGAACCAGTTTGCTGCCAAAATAGGCGAGTACCAGAAAGGCAAACCCCCCCAGGGTCCAGCGGATAGCAGTACGCCCACGCCAGCCCATGGTGCTGCGTCCCCATAACAGGATAGCAAAGACTGCCCAGGCAATAATAGATAATACTGTTTTGTGAACCAGGTGTTGTGCAAACAGATCTTCCAGAAACAGGATGCCGGAAAACAGAGCCAGGGAAAGCAGGATAAAACCGACACGGATCATCTGGAATAGCAGATCTTCCATGAGCTGTAATGGTGGTAACGCGCGCACCAGTCCGCCTGGATGATGGTTATGCAGATGACGTTCCTGAAAGGATAGCAATAGTGCTTGTAAGGCTGCCAGGGCAAGGATGCTGTAGGCGAAAATAGAGAGCAAGATATGTAGCTGTAACTGCCAGGTCAGGGATTCGTTGATGGTATGACCGCTCGGGTACGCCATATTGATGGCAATAATTATTGCCGTACCGGGCATAAAGGCAATGCACAGGTTTTCAATCGGGTAACGAATGCTGCTAATCAGTAACAGGCTAATGGATGCGAGGCCAATCAGGGATGCCGCGTTTAGAAATCCAAGATTGATGCCATTATTGGTCATCAGGGCTGGATATAATGAGAAGCCATGGAGCAATATGCCGATAAAACCAATAGTAAAAAAGCGTTTACGCATGTCCTGCGGCAGACTGCGTTTTTTCAACAAGGGACAGATCAGCAACACACTTGCGATGAGGTAACTGAGTATGGCTCCAAGGCCTGTTATTGAAATCTGCATGGTATGTGTTTAATTGGTAAGTTCCATTGCAGTGCATGATGTCACAATTGAGCACTGCTTTGAAGGGTTAATCGGAGTTAGAGGTTCTCGGGTATTGTGGTTTTGACATTGAAATGGGTAAATTGTTTTCAATCCTAATGGTTTATGTATATGATGGTGACCTAAAGTATTGGTTCAAGGGATGTTTAGGTACCATAAATAAATGAAGATTAGAATATTAGGCTGTGGGGGCGGCATTGGTTCGGGTGAGCATACGACCTGTTTTCAGGTGGATGATCATGTATTGCTGGATGCTGGCACCGGACTGAGTGAGTTGACCAAGGAAGAGATGTCAAAAATTCGACACATCTTTGTTTCTCATTCGCATATTGATCATGTATTAGGTATACCCTTGATTGCTGATTCAGTATTTCGTGATGCCAAGGAGCCTATGGTGATTCATGGGCTGGAAGAGACTATACAAGCATTAAGAACGCATATCTTTAATTGGGAAATCTGGCCGGATTTTACCGAGCTACCCGATGTCGCATCCGCTATGCTGCGTTATGAACCGATGAAGCCGGGCGATGTCGTTGAGGCGGGTGGTTTGCAGGTTGAAATGATGGCGGTGAATCATGTGGTGCCGGGTGTTGGCTATCGGGTGATGGATCATAACAACAAGAGTTTTGCCTTTAGTGGTGACACCTCAACCAACGATACCTTTTGGGCGGCATTGAATCGTCATGATGATCTTGATGCCTTGATTGTTGAAAGTGCCTTTCCGGATAAAGAAGCCGAATTATGTAAGAAGGCGCTGCATTATTGTCCTTCTATGCTGGCTGAGGATTTAAAAAAGCTCAAGCACAAGCCTACCGTTTATATTACCCATTTCAAGCCGGGTGATGAAGCATTAACCTTCAAGCAATGTCAGCAACAGATTAAGGGCTTTGATCTGAAGGCATTGCATGATGTGAATATTATCGAGTTATAAGTACCCAAATATTATGTTTGAAAACTTAACGGAACGATTATCGCGTACCATCAAGAATGTACGTGGTCAGGGGCGTTTATCCGAGGATAATATCAAGGATAGTCTGCGCGAGGTGCGTATGGCACTGCTGGAGGCGGATGTTGCCTTGCCGGTGGTGCGAGTCTTTATTGATCGGGTGAAGGAACGAGCGGTTGGTCATGAAGTGCTGACCAGTCTGACACCTGGGCAGGCACTAATCAAAGTGGTTCAGGATGAGTTGGTTGCTGTCATGGGTGAGGCCTGCGAGGGACTGAACCTACAGACGCAACCCCCCGCCGTTATATTGATGGCAGGCCTTCAGGGTTCGGGTAAGACCACCACCACAGCCAAGTTATCGCGTTGGTTGCAGGAAGAACAGGGTAAGCGGGTTATGGTGGTGAGTTGTGATATCTATCGCCCTGCCGCCATCAAACAGCTTGAGACCCTGGCAACAGAGGTTAAGGCAGAGTTCTTTCCCAGCACTGTTGAACAAAATGTGGTGGATATTGCCAGTGCTGCCCTGGCTCAGGCACGCAAGACCTTTTGTGATGTATTGATTGTCGATACTGCCGGTCGTCTGCATGTTGATGCCGAGATGATGGATGAGATCAAGCATATTCATCAAGCGGTTGATCCAATAGAAACCCTGTTTGTGGTTGATAGTATGACCGGTCAGGATGCGGCGAATACCGCTCAGGCGTTTAATGAAACCCTGCCATTAACTGGTGTGATCCTGACCAAGACCGATGGTGATGCGCGTGGCGGTGCGGCCTTGTCGATTCGTCATATTACCGGCAAGCCCATCAAGTTTATGGGTGTGGGTGAGAAAACGGCAGCCCTGGAGGTGTTTCATCCCGATCGTGTTGTCTCCAGAATCCTGGGTATGGGTGATGTGCTTAGTCTGGTGGAAGAGGCCGAGCGTAAGGTAGATAAGGCTCAGGTTGCAAGACTGGCGCAGAAAATTAGTAAGGGTAAGGGTTTTGATCTGAGTGATTTTCGTGATCAGATGCAGCAGATGATGGGCATGGGTGGCATGGCTGGGTTGATGGATAAATTACCGGGTATGGGTAATGTGCCGCAGAATGTTAAGGATCAGATGAATGACAAGGAGGTGGGTCGTATGGTGGCGATTATCAATTCCATGACCGCGAATGAACGTACTCACCCTAAATTGATCAAGGGTTCGCGTAAACGTCGTATTGCTCAGGGTTCAGGTACCCAGGTGCAGGAGGTCAATCGCTTGTTGAAGCAGTATACCCAGATGCAAAAAATGATGAAAAAGATGTCAGGTGGCGGCATGAGTAAGATGTTACGCGGTCTGAAAGGCAAACTGCCAACCGGCCTGCCCTTCTAAAGAATGAAAGACTTGTCCCTTTCCCTTTTATTTCTGGTAGAAAAGGTGTAGAATCTCACCGTTTTACAGGTCTGTAGATCTTTAGATTTCACACACTGCGGTGTGCAGAGGGTAAGTATAGAACATGGTAAGTATTCGATTGGCCAGAGGCGGAGCAAAAAAGCGTCCTTTTTACCACATTGTTGTAACCGATAGTCGCAATAGTCGCGATGGTCGTTATATTGAGCGTTTAGGTTATTTTAATCCGTCAGCCAAGGGTCAGGAAGTGCGTTTGAATGTTGATCTTGAGCGTGCAGATTACTGGGTTGGTCAGGGTGCGCAAGCATCAGACAAGGTCAGCAGCTTGTTAAAGAATCATCGTAAGCAGCTTGATTCCTGATTGACTGAATGAGTGAGATCGTTCCGCTGGATACGGATCAACTGGTGGTATTGGGGCGTATCTCTGGTTTGTATGGGGTGCGAGGTTGGGTTAAGGTTTTTTCCTATACCGAACCGCGTGAAAATATCCTCAATTACAAACCCTGGTATATTCGTAGTGGTGCTCATTGGCAAGTGGTTGAACTGGCTGAGGGCAAGCGACATGGTAAGGGCGTGGTTGCGCGTCTTGCCGATTGCACGGACAGAGATGTTGCCGCGGGCTGGATGGATAAGGATATCGCCATTCATCGTGATCAGCTCCCGAAAACAGCACCCGGTGAGTATTACTGGAGTGATTTAACCGGGTTGCAGGCATCGACGCTTGAAGGTGTTGCTTTGGGTGTAGTGGATCATTTAATTAGTACCGGTGCCAATGATGTACTGGTTATAAAAGGGAATAAGGAACATTTGGTTCCCTTTATACAAGGCCAGTATGTGAGTGCTATTGATCTGGTTGCTGGAACAATAAAGGTTGACTGGGATCCGGAGTTTTAGCTAGAGGCGATGGTTATGCGGGTTGATGTGATTACCCTGTTTCCAGAGATGTTTCGTTCTGTGACCGAAAGTGGTGTGACTGGTCGAGCGTTGCAACGTGGCTTATTTGCCTTTGAGAGCTGGAATCCACGGGATTTCACTACTAATAAGCATCGTAGTGTCGATGATCGACCTTACGGTGGCGGTCCTGGTATGGTGATGCAGGTGGAGCCGCTAAGGGCTGCGATACAGGCAGCTAAACAGGCTGATAATGAACCGGCCCATGTGATTTATTTATCACCCCAGGGACGCACGCTGGATCAACAAGGGGTGCAAGAGCTGGCACAAAGAAAGCGTTTGTTGTTGGTCGCCGGGCGTTATGAAGGGGTGGATGAACGCTTGCTGCAACAGGATGTTGATGAGGAATGGTCGATAGGTGATTATGTCCTTAGTGGTGGTGAGTTGGCGGCGATGGTTCTGATTGATGCCGTTGCCCGGATGTTGCCGGGTGTGCTGGGGCATGAGGATTCAGCCGAGTTTGATTCATTTATGAATGGCTTGCTGGATTATCCGCATTATACGCGACCAGAACAGATTGATGGTGTCGCGGTACCCGATGTGTTGTTGCAAGGCAATCATGCCGAGATTGAACGTTGGCGTCATCAGCAATCACTGGGGCGCACCTGGTTGAGAAGACCAGATTTGCTGGAGCGAATGGAACTGGACGCTGAGCAGAAGAGATTGTTGGAAGAATTTATTTTAGATTTAGGAAACTTTTAGGGGTAGTACCATGAGTAACATAGTTGCAGAATTAGAAAAGGAACAGATGGGATTCGAAGTGCCGGAATTTTCTCCTGGTGATACCGTTGTTGTTCGAGTAAAGGTTAAGGAAGGTAGTCGTGAACGTGTACAGGCCTTTGAAGGAGTGGTTATAGCCAAGCGCAATCGTGGTTTGAATTCTGCTTTTACTGTGCGCAAGATCTCTCATGGTGAAGGTGTTGAGCGTGTGTTCCAGACCTACAGCAAGATTATTGACGGCATTGAAGTAAAACGTCGTGGTGTTGTGCGTCGCGCCAAACTTTATTATTTGCGTGAGCTGAGTGGTAGGGCTGCACGTATTCGCGAGAAGCTTTAATACCTGTATAAGGTATCTGTCTGATCGAATAAACGGACGTTGTGCAGTGGCATAACGTCCGTTTTTTTTGCTGTAGGATAAAGCACTAATTGAATGGAGTAGTCGCGGTTAATGATGAAAAAATATTTATATTCTGCTATATCTGGCTTGATGTTGAGTTTGAGTGTGCCGTTAGCTGCACAGTCATTGGCTGACGTTCAAGCCCTGTCCAGGGCAGGGGCTCAGCAGTTGGCCTTAAAACAGATTGATGAGTATCAACCAACAGCATTACTCTCGGTTGTTGACTGGATGCTATGGGAGCGTGAGCGTCTCTATATCCTGCAATTGCGTAAGGATTGGGATGGGCTTATTCAGCGGGTTAATTCATATCATAATGACCTGCCGCGTGACTTTATGCTCTGGGCACAGACACAGCATGTTAAGGCTGCGTTGGAAAAGGGCGAGAGTAGTCAAGCGCGTGGGTTGTTACGCAAGCTGATATGGGATACGGATTATGAACTTGATAGCGATCAGTTAGCCGAGTGGCGGCGATTGATTGTTCGTAGTTATCTGGTTGAACAACGCATTGAAGATGCCAGTATCTCATTGTTACGATATCGACAGGATTATGGTGACAGCCATGAGCAGGAAAAGCTGTTGCGTGCGCGAGTATTATTGCGTGCTATGCGTGATGAAGAGGCATGGCAGGTATTACAGGGAGAGGACTCAGAATGGGCGCAGGCACTCTCCTTGCTCGCCCATCTGCGTGTGGGTGATATGACCCCGGAGGCGGTGATTAAACAGGTTTATAGCCACATGTCGATAGAGGAAAACAAGACCTCAGAACTGGCGGCTATCTGGTGGTCTATTGCATCACAGGCAGCGAGTAATCAACAAAACCTACGTGAGCAGGTGGGTGCTCTGGAAGAAGTTTTGAGTACAGAAAAGCAATACCCCGATGACGAATTGTTTTTTATACCCGCTGACCGCCTGTGGCAGGGCTACAAGGCGTGGGCTAAACAGGAGCAGTGGTTATTGGGCGAGGGCGGTGATCGTTATCAACAGGCTCTTGCCGTCAAGGATTCTGATCCACGCAAGGCGCGTGCATTATTTGCCATACTTGCCCTGGAAGAAGAAGGTTATGTACTGGGGCAAAAGGCACACGGGGCTCTGGTTAGTTTATTGAATGACCGGCTGTTACAACGTCTGTATCGTGATTCCGGACGTTATCCTCAAATAAAGCAGCTGCCCATAGCCGTGCGTTACCGCCTGATTGATCAGGCATTGGCAACATCGGATCTTGATGGTGCCTCGGAACTGATGATGGGGTTGGAGCAGCCCCCGGAGGGTTCTGATGCAATGGAGTGGGAACTACGCAGGGCACGGGTTCTGATTCTTGCCGGGGATATTGATGATGGTGTTGCGATACTGGGTCGGTTGATGACGACCCAGGAGACGATGACAAGCGAGGTCATTGGTCGCTTGTTACAGGTCATTTTTGATTTGCAAACAGTCAATCGGCATGAATCCGCATTGCGTCTGTTTGAGACCTTACAACCGAAGGTAACCGATCAACAACAGCAACGTGAATTATTGTACTGGATGGCCGATTCCCAACAGTCATTGATGCGCTATGAAAAGGCAGGATGGCTCTATCTGCAATCGGCTATTTTTATCGATCCTTTTGCCATGGATCCCTGGGCACAGACAGCCCGTTTTCATGCCGCCGATGCATTAGTGCTGGCCGGGTTTATTGAAGATGCCAGAAATCTTTATCAGGGACTGTTTAATGTCACTAAAGATGAGGGCCGTCGTTCCATGTTGAGACACAAGATGCAGCAGTTACTGTTGAGGGGTATTTGAATTCTTTATCTGGAATTAACCCCGATCTCTCGGTGCACCTTCATCACATTTTTTGCATTTGAGTTTGTGTCCAATCATTGATTGCCTGCCTTCACTAGTCCTCACCCAGGGACGATTGACCCAAGGGGGGTTATGGCGGACGTGCTGGTAATGATCACAGGCCAACTCAGCCACCCAATGATTCTCCTCATCCTGGTGGTATCCGATAATTTTTTGATTCATAGAGTCTATTTAGAATTACCCCACGGGGATTGTTTTTCAAATGTTGAGATATACAAACTCTCAACCTTGTCTCTGGCCCATTGGGTCTTACGTAAAAACTTCAG
>JAADJB010000034.1 GCA_013151035.1 Gammaproteobacteria bacterium | reverse complement strand
CGTATGCGCTGAAAGGTGCACGTACGGTTCGGGGAGGAGAAGCAGGGAAATAGTGCGACTACGTCCTGCTTCTTACTCTACTTCGATTGGCGCGGCTTCGCCTACCTGGTTGCCATCATCGATTGGTACAGTCGCAAAGTGTTGAGCTGGCGGCTTAGTAACAGTCTGGATGCCAAGAGGTTGCCCTGAGGCATAAGGATGGATCTGTTGTATGGGGTTCTATTAACGCACATTATTATCGTAATAAAGAGGGCAGAATTCTTGGCGTCGAAGGGATGATCAGGGATGTTACAGAGTTCAAAGAATCCCGCTTACAGATACATATTATGTCCAAGGCATTACAGCAATCTGCAGATATGGTCTTGATCACAGATTGTGAGGGCGTAGTGGAATATATTAACCCTGCCTTTGAAAAGATAACGGGTTACAGTATCGATGAGGTGATTGGTGGTTCGCCTGGAATTTTGAAATCAGGTAAACAGGATTCTGATTTTTACTGTAAGGTGTGGGACACCATTCTGTCAGGTGAGGTGTTCAGTGATGTTTTTGTCAATAGAAAAAAGAATGGTGAACTTTATTGATGATGTCGTTGATAACTCTGATGCTGCGGCAATTACTACCGCTATTATTGTTATGGGGCATAGTCTGAATATGCATATTATTGCAGAAGGTGTCGAGACCCGGCAACAACTGGATTTTCTTCATTCAAATAATTGTTACCATGTGCAGGGTTATTTATTCAGTCGTCCTTTACCCGCAGAAGAAGTAACCGCTTTGTTATTGGAACAGGCTGTGGGGCAGACCTAAGGTCAGTTCCCTTAAATTTGTCCTCGGTTTGGCCCTATATTAATACCAATGGAGAGTCGCATCTTGTCGCTTCTGTTTTCACTAACAGCGTGAGGTAGTGATGGACTAAAAAAAATAGCATTGCCCTCAATCGGGGTAATCTTTTGTTGGTTTTTTCCGTCTTCAAGAATTAATTGTCCTGATTGTTTCGGCACCTGAAGATAATAGGCGCAGGATAATAATTCATCATCATCGTCATGGCGATGCAGGGTTGTGGTATGTCCAGGCTGCATTTCATTAAACCAGAAACCGATTTTTAGTTGTTCAATGTTGATGTTCAGGATTTCTGCGGCATAATGTTTGACCTGTAACAGGACTGGTTTCAGTGTCGGGATTCTATCGAGTGGGACATAGATGTTTTCATAGCGACCATCAAACAGGTGGGTTTTTTTAATCGCTGTATCGTCCCGTATACTCAGATAATCGGCAATAATAACCGGGTTGATATCAGTTGCATTGGTGAAGGATGCGATCCAGTGCTGGTTGAATTTTTGGACGGGCATTATTGCGGTCTCTTGAGTTTCGGGTTCCCACGCAGGAGCATGGGAACCAGGTTACGCTCTTGCATTTAATCTCGTTCCCACGCTCCTGCATGGGAATGCAATATCGGAACAGTTAGGCTCCCGGCGGCTCTCGTTCCCACGCTCCTGCGTGGGAACGCATACATTATAACTCCTGATGCCGAAAAAGGCTGTTCAAGACCGGCTGTTGCGGTTGTCCTCTGTGCTTGACGGGAGTCTGTTGTTTAAAGGCCTGCCATAGCACCTGACCTTGCCAGTGAAGGTCTTCTCGATTATACAGGGATTTTTCCAGTGTATAAATCTGTTCTGCCAATGCGTTATTACAACAAGAGGCAAGTTGTCCCAGGTTGTTGATATTTTGATCCGACCACTGTTGTCTGCCCCAGTCAATCAGGGCTGCACTTGCCTGCTTGTTATCGTCTGTCTGGCAGGCCTGTTTGAGTTGTTTTATTGATGAGCCCTGTTGTTCAGGTTTTGATGTTGGTACAGGATTATTAGATTGTTGATGTCCTCGTCGCCACAGGATCAGGGTGCCTAGCCAGAGCAGGGCGAATAACAGAGTAAGCCAGGGCCACCAGGCTGCCTTGAGCGGGTTTTTGAGGGCGGGCTGTGACGGGGTGTCTGGTTTTTTTTGTGCCAGCACTTGTTCAGGTTCTGTCATTATGGGTGTGACTTGACCCATGTTTGTGTCACTTGCAGTTATCTGTAATGCTCTTGTCGGGATACGTGCTGTTTCCTGTCGATCAGTGCTGGTATTCCACCAGATGATTTCAATGGCTGGTAGCTGGATAGTGCCGGTTTTATTGGCAATTAGAGCTAGTTTTTGTTGTCGTGATGCGTGTATTCCATCGTAGCCGGGTTCATCATTCAATACTGCCTGATCGGGGTATTGTTTGAGATCGGCGGATACCTTGTATTCAATGACAGGTATCTGGGCAGAGCTTAGGCCAGCGACCTCGATGGTCAGAGTCTGGGTGATGGGCTCACCTGTTTTGAGTTGTATGATATCCCCTGACCAGGCCTCTTGCAGACTAAGGTCACTGGCGGGTAGCCAGTGCTTGCCCTTGAATCGGGTGGGTACAGGTTTTACCTCAACATTGATGCCCCTGGAACGGATACGCTTAATCTTTGTTTTTTGCTGGAGGTTGGCAAAAGGAGAGAAACGACGATTACGACTTTGTGTCACTAGTCGTGCATCAAAAAGTAATGGTTGAATATCAATAGTACCGCTTTGTTGCGGGTAGATACTATAACGTCGTTCGATGACATTGTAGTGTCGTCCCCGCTGTGTCACTTGATATTGCCGGTCATCTCCCAGGCGTTGAATGACGGCATCGGTATGACTGAGTACGGGTTCTGACAGGGTACTGCCATTTGCAATAGTGATGCCGGCACTACGATTCTGGAATATTTTGATGATATAAATAATCTGCTGTTGCACATAGACGCTATTATTATCAACCGCAACCTGCATGAATATATCGGCTGTTGTATTCACGCTGTTATTGATGGATCGGGTTTTAGTAATGAGAACCGCTATGGCCTGGCTATGTTCTATACCGGCATGGATGACAGGGATGAACAGTTGACCGCTGTGCTTTGCTATCAAGGTCAGCTGCCATTGTATGGAGCGTGTGGTTCGTCCATTGATCATCTGAATACTATTACTCTGTTGGCGGTTGAGGATGTCAAAATCTTTTTCCAGCACAGAAAAATCGGGTTGCCCATCAAGACTTTGATCGCTACTCAATGTGAGAGTGAAGGATTCATTGATCGATAAGGTAGTGCGGTCGATAGTGCTGGTGAGTGTGGCCTGTGCAGAAAATGTAAAGAGGAACAGGGTCATTAGCAGTAATCGTATATAAGATTTATTTACCATGATCGTTTTTCATCGCCCTGTTGTTTTTGTTGCTGGTATTGATAAAGGAATTTTCTACGCCATAGACCAGCTGGGTCATCCGGGATGCGGCGTAACCATTGTTCAGTCGCCTGTTTTGATTCATCGTGCTCACTGCTGGTCTCGGTCAGCTTGTTTTCCTGTCTCCTTTCTTTCTGCTCGCTATCTTCCTCGCTGGATTGATCTGATTCTTGTTGTGTTTGATCGGGTTCTGATTCGTTATCCTTTTGATTATCGGATGATTCTGAGCGCTTATTCTGATCCTTTTGTACCGGCTTGTCACCGTCAGGTTGACGCTCCTGATCTGAATCCTGTTGTTCGCCGGATTGTTCATCAGAACCTTCGCCAGCGTCCTGCTTATCCTTCTTGCCCTGTTTTTTCTGTTCTTCCTGTTGTTGCATCTGTTTCTTTAATAACTCACGATTATAGAGGGCATCGGGCATCTCCGGTTGTTTTTTGAGGGCCTCATCGTAGGCCTGTATTGCCTCGGGTAGGCGCTCCAGTTGCGCCAGTGCGTTACCTCGGTTGTATAGGTCCTCGGCACTATCCAACCCCTTCAGTGCCTCAAGGCTGGCTTCATAATCTTTCGCCTTATAGTATGCACTGGCACGCCATTGCGGGTTCTGAAATTGTTGTGCAGCCTGTTCTGGCTGACCTGCATCGAGTAATCTTTGTGCCTGTTGATCCTCGCGTAACCATAGTTGATCCCAGTCGATGGCCTGTGCTGGTTGTGGTTGTGCGATACCTGCGACAATCAATATGACCAGATAACCCCGGCGGAATATCAGTAGAGACAACAGAATAACAGGGAGTAGTAACCAGGGGCCCTGTTCCTGCCATTGATCACTCTTGATGGATTCAGCCTGTTGTTCCTGCTGGGGTTGTTGATGGTTATCTATAGCGACAAGCAGACGGTTGATATCGCTATCATTGGCAGTAATCTCGCTGAAGATGCCATTGCCTTGTTGGCTAATTCGGGTGAGTTGCCCTGGATTCATTACTGGAATCACAATGCTACCCTGGGCATCCTTGAGAAAGCCGCCTCCAGTTTGTGGTATCGGTGCACCTTGTTGACTACCGACACCCAGGATTAATAATTGATGCCCCTGCTTGCGGAGTAACTTCAGTTGCTGATCCAGTTCCGGGTTATCGACAGCATCAATGCCATCGGTAATTAATAGAATGCTGCCTTGATGGACGGCGGCCTGTTGTAACAGCTTTATCGCCTGCGCCAGGGCACGATCCGCCCTTGACCCCTGGCTAGGCATGAGTTCACTATCAAGCCCGCTCAGTTGGCTGGTAATGGTGTGGGTATCCTCGGTGAGTGGGGTTACAACAAATGAGGTGCCTGCATAGACGATCAGAGCAGTATTCCCCTCCTTGCGGCGATCAAGAATATCTCTGAGTTTAAGACGTGCCCGCTCAAGGCGGCTGGGTTTAATGTCGCTAGCATGCATCGACCAGGATAGATCAAGGATGACGACCAACGCTGATTGTTCACGGAATACCGGTTGTTCCAGTTGTGTCCAGACCGGGCCTGCCAGTGCCGTAACAAGCAAAAGTCCACTGATAAGAAAGGCTATAGGTGACCATAAACTTTTTTCCTTTTTACTGTCGGTTAACAGATAAGGCATCAGCGCAGGGTCAATCACCTGTTGCCATGAACGGCTCTGTAACTGTTGTTTAAGCAATAGCCAGAACAGCCCTGCCAATGGTAACAGTGCCCAGAACCAGTAAGGGCGCAGGAAGTGAAATTGTTGCAGGAACTCATTCATTGACGATATCCTCTGGAATATCGAATGAGTAACAAAATACTGCTGATTAACAGTGCAGCAGCCAACGGCCAGTAGAAGATGCTCTGTTGAGGACGGTAGGTCTTTTGTTCTTTGCTAACAGGTTCAATCTCATCGAGTAGATCATAAATCTGATTGAGATCATCGGTATCACGGGCACGAAAATAACGTCCTCCGGTAGACTCGGCAATCTTGCGCAGGGTGGTTTCGTCCAGGTCACGTGATGGGTTAATACGCTGCCTACCAAAAAATGAGCGCACTATCATTTCATCGGCACCAATGCCAATGGTATAGATCTTCAGACCTGATTCAGCGGCCAGTTCAGCGGCCTTGAGCGGGGTCACCTCACCAGCAGTATTGGCACCATCAGTGAGCAGGACAAGAACTTGATTATTGATATCTTCAGCGCGTAGATGTTTAACCGCCAGACCGATGGCATCACCAATAGCGGTCTCCTGACCTGCTAGACCAATAACAGCCTCATCCAGTAAGGCACGTACCGTGGTGCGATCAAAGGTAAGTGGTGTCTGCAGATAGGCATTACGACCAAACAGAATCAGGCCCAGACGATCACCAATACGACGCTTAATAAATTCACCAGCGACCATTTGAGTGGCCTGTAGCCGATTAATGGCCTGCCCCTGATAAATAAAGTCTTCAACCTCCATGCTGCCGGAGAGGTCGACTGCTAACATTAGGTCGCGACCACTGACAGGGAGCTCAATAGGGTCTCCGACCCATACCGGACGTGCTGCTGCCAGTAGTAGTAATGCCCATGCGATCCAGATCAGTAACAGCCGGCTACGAGAAGAAATATGTGCTGTATTTTCAGGGCCAGTATTACTGTGAAACAAATCTGCGTCAGGGACTCGCAAGGCGGCTTCATTATTATTTGCAGCAGCGGGTAGCCAGCGATAAAGAATCACTGGGATTGGCAGTAATAACAGTAACCAGGGCCATTGGAACTCGATCATTATTACTCTCCCTGTACCTGTTGTAACCAGCGTTGGCATAGCGCTAGCAGGACATGAGTGTCTGTTACAGTGGTCTGCTGGTAGGGGGCCGTGATTAACAGTCGCCCCTCGCCCTGTTGAAAGGGTTTTTCTTGGTCCATAGTCTGATCAAGGAATTGCAACCATGCCTCTCCGGTTAATCCAGCTACCTCCTGTTGTGGAAAACGCGTGATGGCAACACGGCGTAGCAGTATGGATATTCTGCTAATTATCTCAGTCTGTCGTTGTGGATCATCCTGTAATACCTGTATCTCACGCCATTCCTGTAATGCGCTTTGACGCCAGCGGTTTTTTATTCGCCGGGAGTAAATAAGACGTAGAACAATAATTAAAATCAACAGGCCTGCCAGCAGTAGCCACCAACCAATAGCGGGTGGCCACCAGCCGATGGCATCAGGTAGATGAATATCACGTAACGGATCGGCTGGCATCATCAACCCCGGAAATACCGACTTAGTATCGTTGCTGGATTATCACTGGTAGTCATCGGCAGTAGATGAACACCAGGACGTTTGGCAAAGCGTTTGAGAGTTTGTAGCCGTTGTTCAAAGTGTTGCTGGTGAGCCTTACGTTGAGTATCGGAGCTTGTATCAAGCATAAGCTCTTGCCCCGCTTGCTGGATTCGATATTGTCCTGCAGGAGGGAGCTGTTGTTCAATCGGGTCGTAGATAAAGATCAGTATTAATTCATTGTGTCTGGATAACTGGGCAATCTGGGCGTGATTCTTTTCTTGTAGATGTGAAAAGTCACTAATTATAAAGATCAGGCTGCCGGATGAGGCAACCCGTCGTATCCGTGTCAGTGCCTCGGTTAGGGCGTTGGCAGATTGTTCTGACGAGGTTGTTCCATCTTGCCAGGCGGGGTGTTCGGCTAATTGTTTGAGTAGATGGATAAGTGCCGGTTTACCATTGCCAGGACGAAATTCCTGATGTTGATGATTGCTGAATAACAGACCACCAACACGATCACCACTATGTTCTGCGCTCCATCCTAATAAAGCCGCCGAGACACAGGCGCGCACTGATTTAAAGGCACCCTGGGTGGCAAACATCATATTGTCGCGTAGATCAACACAGAGTAGTACGGATCGTTCACGTTCTTCACAAAAGAGTTTGGTGTGTGGTTTACCGGTACGGGCAGTGACGCGCCACTCGATGCTGCGGATATCATCGCCTGGTTGATAGGGGCGTACCTCATCAAATTCCATGCCGCGCCCACGCAGGTGGGAGCGATAACTACCGCTCTGTAAGGAACGTATTTTTGATACTCCGAGTTGTATGCGTTCGGCATCATGGTGCATGCCAATCAATTGATCGGTAGAAATATGGGTCAGCCCTTCACCATTGTCAGTTGTTGTTTGTGGCGCTGAACCTGAAGATTTAAACCAGCGTTGAAACATCAGGGTACCGGGATGTGCTGGATCAGGTGGGCAATGCATTGATCGGTATCAATACCATCCGCCTCGGCCTCGTAGCTTAGCAGTATGCGGTGACGTAGGACATCGTAGGCAAGGGCTTGTATATCTTCCGGTGTAACAAAGTCGCGTCCTGCCAGCCAGGCATGGGCTCTGGCGCAACGATCCAGTGCAATGGTAGCTCTAGGACTAGCTCCCCATTGTATCCAGCGCGCCAGCTCGTCGTGATAGGGTGCCGGGTTACGAGTGGTGAGTACGATCTCGATGAGATAGCGTTCGAGATTATCTTCCATGTGTATGTTTAATACCTCCTTGCGGGCATCAAACAGGGTTTTCTGGTTCAGCTGGGTAAGGGCTTCGTTATTTGCGCTACTGATACCCAATGCCTCATTACGTGCCAGATGCAGGATAGCCTGTTCGGTCTCTGCCTGGGGATAATCAATCTTGACGTGTAGCAGGAAGCGATCCAGTTGTGCCTCGGGTAAGGGGTAGGTGCCCTCCTGTTCAATCGGGTTCTGTGTCGCCATGACCAGGAATAGATCGGGTAAGTGATAGGTCTTGCTACCCACGGTAATCTGGCGTTCACCCATGGCCTCAAGCAGGGCGGATTGTACCTTGGCAGGTGCTCGGTTAATCTCATCAGCAAGGATCAGGTTATGAAACAGAGGACCTTTCTGAAACTGAAATGAACTGTCCTGGGGACGAAATATATCCGTACCGGTAAGATCAGCAGGTAACAGGTCGGGGGTGAATTGTATGCGGTGAAAATCACCCTCGATACCCTCGCTCAGTGCCTTGATTGATCGTGTTTTAGCCAGACCGGGAGCGCCTTCTACTAATAGATGACCATCCGCCAGTAGTGCAATCATTAAACGATCAATAAGGTATTCCTGCCCCAGGATCTGTTGAGCGACCTGTTGCTTGAGTGTCAGGATGGCCTGTCGTGCCGGGGTGTCAATCATAATACCTGTTGCCTGTTGCTATTAAGTTGGAGTAGAGACTTGTTATTTTAATAAAAGTTCATGCCGAGTGGTAGTGATTACTGATTTGTATGCATTCCCACGCAGGAGCATGGGAACGGGATATAGTCTTTCCTGGTTCCCATGCTCCTGCGTGGGAACCTCTGCTTGAAGCTATCAAGGCCTGATTATCTCGGTAATATCATGTTGCTCATTTATCTTCAGCACCAGATCTGCCGTTTTTGGAAGTGTTTTCATGCAATGACGGCTAATGCGTTCATAATGCATCATAAATCGCTGAATTTCCTGGTCAGACATGATGCGTGATGAAGGGCTATCATTTGCCGTCCTGAGTTTCTGTTCTTGCAACATGCGCCACTCAATACTTTGAAAAAAACCGGGTATCTGTAAGTAGACCTGTTGATCAATATAACTGAATAATTCAGCATAGGATCCTGCTAATTGCTGATTGATGAATTGACGCCAGCTATGGTCAGGGTCTTCGTCTTGCTCCAGGGTGTTTATCGGTTGTATCAGGTTGGCTTCATCCTCAGCGGTAGCGCCTACACACCAACCCTCGAATAGAATAATATCAATATTGCCACGCAGTTGAGTCCATTGATCTCTATGGTATAGATCATCTATTGCCTTGTTGAAGCGAGGTATTAGCAGAGATGTATTCTGTGCCTGTTTTAATTGTTCAAGGATCTGTATGCCAAGTCGGGTGTCGTGGGTTCCGGGTACCCCGCGGGTCTGTAACAGGGGATGAATATCTCTTGCCAGTTGTTTTCGTTCGGTATGTGTCTTGTAGAGATCATCAATCGACAGTATCAGGGTGCGTTGTGAAAACCCCTGTTCAAGTAACGATGCCAGAATATGACAGAGTGTACTCTTGCCTGATCCTTGGGCACCATTGATGCCAATAATAAGGCATCCATTCTTTTTTTGTGCCAGACACCAGGACGCTAATGGTAGATAGATAGTCTCCAGCATCTGTTCCAGTTCAGGACTTGTTTCTATTGTCTGTTCAATGAGGGCGGCATGATAGATCGGGCGTAGTCTCTCCAGTTTATCCTGAAGACCATCGTTTTTCTGTATCAGGGCTTTTTTTTGTTGTCGGTTAAGGGCCTTTATCGCCAATTCTCTTTTTAATGCAGCTGATTTACTATCCACTGTTTCCTGATATAACAGTGTCACCGGGCGGCGTGATCGAGTGTATTTTGCCGCTAGGCGGTTATTGTTATTGTGTTCCTCAAAACGTCGATTAACATCTGTGGTGATGCCGGTATAAAAACTGTGATCGGCGCATTGCAGGATATAGACGTACCATTCGACAGACATTAAGAGAGCCTATTGATCCAGATGACCTTCAATCTTTTTGATGGCAACGCCGACATCATCCAGCAGTTTTGCCAGTTGCTGGCGCAAGAAGATATTTTCGATATTCATTTGCATATGTGAAGCAAGTTTTTCCAGGATCTCGCAGTCATCATGGGTGAATTCAGACCCCGGTTGTTTATTTAATACCTGAATGGCTCCTGTTACGGTGTTTTCTGAACTGCCTTTTACCGGGACGCAGAGTGCATTATGTGTCACAAATCCGGTTTGTATATCTATCCACTCATGCACCCCTGCACGTTGATTCATATTATGCTCAAACAGGGGGCTTGCGCTTGAGATAACGCGTCCGACCATGGAGTCATCAAGATGGACGCTAACCGCACGCTCCTCCAATCCAGTTCCGCATTGTAACCAGATATCATTGGCTTCTGGATCCAGGATAAAGATGCTACAGCGCTCACAATCCAGTACCCGTGGGATGAGTTCGATAAAGAATTCCAACAGGGGCTTGTTACCGGTGTTCTTCCAGGTGTCATCAATCTTTTTTTGCCGGCTGCGTAGATCATCCAGGCGTTCCATTAAAGAGTTTGTGCTCATATAAAATCCCTGATTGTCTAGCAGCATCCACCAGCGGTTGGTTTGATTGCCTCAATAGTCGCAGAGACGACATAATCCGTTACATTATGATCGGGTGCCCAATCACGAATAAATTCTTTGGATTCATCTTTCGGTTCAATACGGATAGCGGTAAAACCGGCAGTAGCCATGATGGCCTTGAGATCTTCAATCAGTGAGGCATTACCCATACAACCGGCAATGAGTGCGGCATCTTCACGCATCTCCTGGGGTAATTCGACGGTGGCAACGACATCAGAGATGGCCAGTCTGCCACCGGGTCTTAATGCACGAAAGGCATCCCTGAATACCTGTGCCTTATCAGGTGACAGGTTGATGACACAGTTGGAGATGATGACATCAATGCTGGCATCGGCAACAGGCAGGTATTCGATCTCACCAAGACGGAATTCCACATTGGCATACTGTCCTTTGATGGCATTATTGCGTGCCTTGCTGAGCATGTCAGGCGTCATATCGACACCAATTACCTTGCCTTCGCTACCAACCTCATGGGCTGCCAGGAAGCAATCAAAACCACCACCCGCACCAAGATCCAGTACCACCTCGCCGGGTTTGAGTGAGGCAATGGCACGTGGATTACCACAGCCCAGCCCCATGTCCGCGCCACCGGGTACCTTATCCAGATCTTCTTCACTGTAACCCAGGCGGGTTGAGATCAGTGTATTGATAGCCGCATCATCAGAAACGCCACAACAACTGGATTCGATGCCACAACATTCATCATTGTTTTCAGCACGGGCTACATCAGCATAGGCATCACGTACCGACTGGCGATGTTCATCATGACTGGATTGGTCTTTACAGGAATCACTCATTGTTTATATCTCTTTAGGGAATCTCCGTTGTAAATATATCATTTTTACACGTGGAATGCGCACTACGGTGCGACACTATGTCACATTCACGGATTATGAACAATCAAGTATTCTTTTGCCATTGGCTGGTATTGGGAGTCAATGGAATATTACTTGATCCTTCAGATGAACTCACAGGATGTGAGGGAGAGGGGATGACAACAGAATAAAGGGTAGTTTATATGAAAATATCTGGATTAAATACGCTATTTTCAACAACGATAATTATGCTTGCTATGGGGAATACAGCTTATGCAGAAGGAATCAATCTGGGGGATATCACGGTTACCGGGACACGTGAAGAGGCACTAAAGGCAGAGATCCCTGCATCAATAGGTTCTGTTACTGAAAGACAGATTGAAGAGCTTCGACCCTCACATCCCTCTGAGATCATGAATCAGATCCCTGGCGTCCATGTGAACGTTACCGGTGGTGAAGGTCATATGACAGCCATTCGTCAGCCAATAACAACCAAGGCACTTTATCTTTACCTGGAAGATGGTATTCCGACGCGTTCAACCGGATTTTTTAATCATAATGCATTTTATGAGGTCAATGTGCCTCAGTCAGGTGGTGTCGAGGTCTTTAAAGGTCCGGGCACCTCGCTCTATGGTAGTGATGCCATCGGTGGTGTGATCAATGTTATGACGCGTTCTGCACCCGCTGAGGCTGAAGCTGAAGCAAATCTGGAGCTGGGTGAATTCGGTTGGCGCAGGTTGTTATTGAGTGGTGGTAATAGTTGGGATGATGAAGGTGTGCGTGTTGATCTGAATATTACGCATACTGATGGTTGGCGTGAGGGTACCAGCTATGATCGTCAGAGCGAAACATTACGTTGGGATCATTTTTTTGATAATGGTGCATCATTGAAGACTTTGATTTCCAGCTCAAATATTGATCAGAATACGGCAGGTTCTTCCAGGTTATTGAAGAATGACTATGAAACAAATCCTACTCTTAACTATACGCCAATCTCGTTTCGTAAGGTGACAGCGCTGCGTGCATCGGTAGCTTATGAAAAAGAGGATGTTGATTCATTGCTGAGTATTACACCCTATGTTCGTGATAACACCATGGAGTTGTTGCCAAACTGGTCGCTGAGTTATGATCCTGTAACCTATAAAACAGATAACCGTTCTATCGGTATGTTAGTAAAATATCGTCAGGACTTTAAACCGAACCGAACCCGCCTGGTGCTGGGGGCTGATATAGACCATAGTCCTGGTAGGCGTCTTGAGAAGGAGATTAGTCCAACCAGGGTGGGTAATGTCTATACGTCCTATACTGTGGTTGGTGATATCTATGATTATGATGTGACCTATCAGGGCGTCTCTCCCTATGTTCATGTAGAGACATCACTGAGTGAACGTATTCGTCTGACAGGTGGTTTGCGCTATGACATGATGAGTTATGATTATGATAACAAGCTTTCTGTATTAACAGGTGATCCTCATAATCGTCCGGCAGATATCAAGGTGGACTTTAGTCATCTCAGTCCCAAGCTGGGTATAACCTATCGCTTTAATCCGGGTATTAATGCTTATGCCTCTTACCGACACGCCTTTCGAGCACCTTCGGAGGGACAGTTATTCCGTCAGGGTAAGGCGGTGAGTACTGTCGATCTGAAACCAATCAAGGTGGATAGTTATGAGTTGGGTGTGCGTGGCAACCTGGGGCAGGTAGCAAGCTATGAGTTTGCTGTATATCGTATGATAAAAGAAGATGATATTCTGACCTACCAATATTCTGATGGGACACGTGAAACACTTAATGCTGGTGAGACATCACATCGCGGTATTGAGTTGGGGCTTGGTACGAAGTTTGCCGAGTATATCAGTCTGGATGTTGCCTACAGTTATGCTATTCATCAATATGAAAAATGGGTGCCAAAGGGCACAGTTGATTATAGTGGTAATGAAATGGAATCTGCACCTCGAACCGTTGCTAATACACGTCTTGCTTATCGCCCCCCGATACTGAATGGTGGTCGTATAGAACTGGAGTGGACGCATCTGGGTGAATACTGGATGGATGCAAATAATACCACTAAATATCCTGGGCATGATGTCTTTAATCTGCGTGCTAACTATCATCTGGGTAATGGCCTGGAGTTTTATGCTCGAGTTGTTAATCTGAGCGATAAACGATATGCAACAGCCGCTTCATATAAGGCGGCTGCCTGGGGTAATCCAGAAAAGTTTGAATATGCACCTGGTATGCCGCGAACAGTCTATGCCGGTATGAATTACAGGTTTTAATTATGTTGGATAGATTGATTAAGAGCTTTGTTATATTGGTATTATTTATAGTAGTGAGCGGTTGTTCTTTGCATACGCTTAATACCGATCGTAAGGAGGTTGGTGCCAGAGATCCCTGTGCAGGTGTAAAGATATTGCCATCACTGCAATGTGCTATGACGGTCACAGCAGCCTTTGATTATCAGGGAAGATTGTGGTTGGTATGGTCTTATGCCGGGCATGTCTATGTTAATCATTCAGATGATGATGGTCAGACACTCAGTAGACCAGTGGTCGTCAATCGGGTTCCTGAAGCAATCTCGGCAGGAGGGGAGAATCGGCCTAAAATCGTACTGGCAGACAAGGGGGATATCTATGTTTCCTGGGTCACCCCGCTGGCAAATCGATTTAGTGGACATGTCCGCTTTGCTCGATCTATTGACCAGGGGGAACATTTTTCCGAACCCATTATAGTCAATGATAATCTTGATATAACAGGTCACCGCTTTGAGGCTCTGGCCGTTAATAACAGGGGTGATATTTATATCGCCTGGCTTGATAAGCGTGATCGGCTCAGGGCAGAGCAGGAAGGACGTCGCTATACCGGTGCAGCACTTTATTACACGATGTCTGATGACGGGGGTAAAAGTTTTATACCCAACAGGAAGGTGATGGATCATACCTGTGAGTGTTGTCGAGTGGTAATGGCCTTTGATTCAGATCAGCTACCAGTAGTGATGTGGCGTCATATTTATGGTGATAATATCCGTGATCATGCCTTAACAAAATTTATTGATCGGGTGACTGCCGGTGTTCCAGAGCGGGTCAGTTATGACCAGTGGCAGATTGATGCCTGCCCCCATCATGGCCCTGCCATCTCGATTGCAGCAGATGGTATTTATCATCTAGCCTGGTTTAATAATGCACCACAACGACATGGCCTGTTTTATGCGCACTCTGAGGATAAGGGACGTCACTTTTCGAAGGCTGTGAGTATTGGTAATTATGATAATAGTGCCGCTCATGCAGATGTGTTGAGTCAGGGCGATCAGGTTTATATTACCTGGAGAGAATTTAACGGGGAACAGAGTCAGCTCTTTGTGATGATTTCAGTCGATGGTGGCTGGGAATGGTCAATTCCGCGCAGGCTGGCAGAGACCACAATGGCAAGTGATGTCCCCTTTCTGTTGGATAAAGAGGGTCAGGTTTATGTGTCATGGCATATTTCAGGACAGGCTTATCGTCTGTTAGCACTGGATGCTGAGTAGCATAATGGCAATGGGAAATCAGATTCGTTGTAGAAGAACCATGCTGGCAGCTTTGCTCTGTATATTTTTATCACTGCCGGTAATATCAGGGACACAGGATCAATTGCGTCATTTTGTGTCGGGTAGTTATTCAGATATTGTATTACGCTATCAGAACTCCTCTTTTATACTGGTATTCTGGTCAATTGATTGTCCACCCTGTTATGAAGAATTAACGATGTTAGGTGGATTGTACAAGCAGTATCCTGTGTTACCGGTAGTGCTGGTATCAACCGATGGTCTGGATGTTCGTACAGAGGTTGAAGTATTGATATCGGAGAAGGGATTGACCGGGCTGGAGTCCTGGATTTTTACCGATAGTCTTTCAGAACGACTCCGATTTGAGGTTGATAAATACTGGTATGGTGAATTACCACGCAGTTATTTCTTTTCAAAAAATCAGCCGAGGCATGCTGTAAGTGGACGTTTATCACATGCCTATCTGATGAAGTGGCTGAATGAAAATAATATGCTACATCGGTAGGTCGTAAATAGCCTATAATCAGGCAGATGAAATTACACAGCAAGTCAATTGACGAGTGAATACAGGCGCTCATATCCGGCAGACCCTCAGTCTCTCCATCCCCTTGATTTTTGGTCAATTAGCCATGCTTTCGATGGGCTTTGTCGATACCGTTATGGTGGGTCGTCTGGGCGCGTTGGAATTGTCTGCCGTGGGTATTGGTGGGGCAGTGTGGCTAACCCTGGCGCTATTTGTGATCGGGGTATTAATGATGTTACCCCCGACAATTTCTCATCTGATCGGTGAAGATCGTCGTGACAAGGTGGGTTATGTTGTTCATCAGGCCTTTTATATTGCCCTGGTGCTCGGTATCTTGCTGACCCTGGCTCTACGTTCCTGCGAACCGGTATTGAATGTCCTGAATATTGCCCCCGATATTATCGAAGTAACGATGCGTTATTTACGGGCAACCTCCTGGGGGGCACCGGCCTTTACCGTGTTTTTGATGTTGCGGATGACCAGTGAGGGTCTGGCGATGACGCGTACCAGTATGGCCTTTGGCATACTGGGCTTGCTGATTAATATTCCGAGCAACTATATCCTGATCTTTGGTCATCTGGGTTTTCCACAACTGGGGGCAGAAGGTGCTGGTTTTGCGACCAGTGTGGTGCAGTGGGTACAGTTGATCGCCTTGTATCTGTGGGGGCGGATTGCCTTCCGTGGTACCCGGATATATGAATCTCTGGCATTACCTGATTGGTCTAGAATAGGTGAGTTATTACATCTTGGGTTGCCGATTGGTATCGCTGTTTTTATCGAAGGGAGTCTGTTTGGCATGGTTGCTTTGTTACTGGGTTCGTTTGGTATTAATGTTGTCGCAGCTCATCAGGTGGCAATCAATTTTTCGGGTCTGTTATTTATGGTGCCCTTAGGTATTAGCACGGTGGTTACCATTCGTGTCGGAGAGGCCTATGGTCGTGGTGATCAGCAAGGCATCCGTGATGCTGCCAGGGCAGGGTTTATTATTGTGCTGTGTACTCAGATACTATCAGCTTCATTAATCCTGTTGTTTGCTGATAATATTGCTTCACTTTATACCGACGATCTTGTGGTTATTAATATCGCACTACAGTTTCTGTTTCTGGCGGCTGTATTTCAGATCCCGGACGGTATTCAGGTGGTTTCAGCAGGGGCATTAAGAGGGCTGAAGGACACGCGTATTCCTATGGTTTATACCATCATTGCTTATTGGCTTATCGGTATCCCCGGCGGGTATTTGCTAGGTATCACATTCGCCTATGGTGCTGAAGGTATTTGGTGGGGACTCATCCTTGGTTTAACGGTTGCTGCCGTGTTATTGTATCGGCGTTTCAGGCACAGACAGCAAGCACTTTGATCAAACCGCCTGACCGGCACAATAGCCGGATGCCCAGGCCCATTGCAGGTTGTATCCCCCCAGCCAGCCAGTGACATCAATGACCTCACCAATAAAATAGAGCCCTGGTTGTTTTTTTGCCTCGAAGGTTCTGGAGGATAACTCATGGGTATCAATACCGCCCAGGGTGACTTCGGCCTTGCTGTAGCCGGTGGTGCCTGAGGGCATGATCTGCCAGTGTTGGAAGCTATTAATAATCTTTTGTATCTCGGTTTTTTGATATTGACGGATGGGTTTATTCTCCAGATAAAGTGATATTAACCATTCCACCAGGCGTTTGCTGAGCAGGGTGCTCATCAGGGTCTTGAGTTCAGTATTGGGTTTATCCTGTTGCCATTGTTCAATTTGTTGTTGCAGATCGGTATCGGGTAACAGATTGATCTCGATGTGATCTCCTGGGGTCCAGTAGTTGGAGATTTGCAGGATAGCGGGGCCACTGAGTCCTTTGTGAGTGAATAGCACTGCCTCACGAAAGAATTGTGTTTTGTGGCTGACACTGGCATCGACCGAGATCCCTGACAGGCTAGCATAATTGTTCAGCTCGCTGCTGTTTAAGGTGAGTGATACCAGGCCGGGACGCAGAGCAGTGCAAGCAATACCAAATTGTTCGGCAATTCGATGACCGATATCAGTCGCGCCCATCTTCGGGATTGATAGACCACCACTGGCGATGACTAATGAATTAGCACAATAGTGATTGTTTTGTGTCTGTATCTGGAATGATTCATTCTTGTGTACCGATTGAATGTCTTGTTCGGTGTGGATATCAACCCCGGCGAGGCTACATTCATCCAGTAACAGGTCAACGATGACGCTGGCCTTGTCACGGCAGAATAGTTGCCCATGGGCGCGTTCTTCATAGCGGATTTGGTATTTGTCGATCAGGTTAAGAAAGTCATATTGACTAAAACGGCTGAGGGCTGATTTACAGAAATGGGCGTTGCCCGAGATATAGTTCTCGGCATCAACCCACAGGTTGGTGAAATTACAACGACCACCACCCGCAATCAGGATCTTCTTACCGACCTTTTCAGCATGATCGAGCACCAGCACCTTGCGGCCACGCTGCCCGGCACTGATGGCACACATGAGACCTGCCGCGCCAGCACCGATGATGACGACATCATATTGTTGCTCAACAGTCGCGCTGCTCACAATGTGCCTCTTCGAACTCCAATGTGGAATGATCTATTGCATAGCGTTGTAACAGATCGGTTTTTATTGCACCCTTTATTTCGTTTATTTGATCAAATCGTTCAATGACGATATGTGCCTCCAGCGCATTACGCTGTTCATCCAGTTGCCAGATGTGAACATGATGAATATTTAATACGCCGTTAATATTCTCTATGTGAGTAATGACATCATCAATAACAATGTTTTTGGGTGTGCCTTGCATCAGGATATGAATCGTCTCGGGTAATAGTGTCGAGGCCTGGTAGAGTACATAGCCAGCAATCAGCAGGGTGATTAAGGTATCCACCCAATACCATTGGTACAGCAAGATCAGGCTACCGGCAATAATAACACCCACCGAAGCGAGTGCATCAGAGACATTATGCAGAAAGGCGGCACGGATGTTCATACTGCCTTTTGACATGCTGAAGGTTAATATGGCGGTGGCAATATCAATAATCAGTGCCACAGCGGCAACGATTATTACGATCCAGCCTTCGATAATCTGTGGCTCGTGGATACGCCACAGAGCTTCATAGATCAGATAGAGTCCAATGATGACCAGGGTGACTAGATTAATCAGTGTGGCAATTATCTCGGCACGTTTATAACCAAAGGTCTTGAAGTGATCCGCTGGTCTTCGGCTGATCTTACGTGCAGCCCAGGCAATCCATAACGAGGCGGCATCACTGAAGTTGTGCAGTGCATCAGCAATTAGCGACAGGCTACCCGACATAAGACCACCAATAATCTGAGCCAGGGTTAGTAGCATATTGATGGCAATGGCGAGACCTAAACGGCGGTCGCCAACTGAGGCATCAATATTATGGTGGTGATGATCGGACACGGGTTGTATTCTCTGATTAATAAAAAATATTGAACCACAGGGGACGTGGAGGAGCACAGAGGTTTTTATGTTTTTTTTGTATCCATTATTTTCTCTGTGTACCTCTGTGCCCCCTGTGGTTTATGTTTTTGGCTTAATTTAGTTCCCACGCAGGAGCATGGGAACTAGATAGCTCGTTCTCGTTCCCATGCTCCTGCGTGGGAATGCATACATCCAAAGATGACTTGTTATTTCTCTATTATTTGTTTGGAAAACATCGGATAAAGCACCGGTAACACAAACAGGGTGAGTAGTGTTGAAGAGAATAGCCCACCAACAACTACGGTGGCAAGGGGTCGCTGTACCTCGGAACCGACACCGGTTGCCAATAACATCGGGATGAGCCCTAATGCAGCGATGAAGGCGGTCATCAATACTGGGCGCAGGCGTGACAGTGCTCCTGTGAATATAGCGCTATAGACCTCGACACCATCTTCAACACGCTGATTGATGGCATTCACCATCACTACTCCGTTTAATACCGCGACACCAAACAGGGCAATAAAGCCGATTGATCCGGGTACTGAGAGATATTGACCTGAGAAAAACAGGGCAGCAATACCACCAATCAGGGCGAGGGGGACATTGAGCATAATCAACAAGGCCTGACCCACGGAGTTAAAAGCGAAGTACAGGAGCAGGAAGATGAGACCGAGAGATAATGGAACAACAATCATTAGACGTGCCTGTGCGCGTTGCTGATTTTCAAATTGTCCACCAAAGACTATGGTATAGCCTGCCGGCAAATCAATTTCATCATCAATCCGTTGTTGTAGTTCAGCCACCAGGCCACCCATATCCCTGCCCTCGACATTGGTCTGAATAACCACTCGGCGTTGTACATCATCACGTCGAATTTGTGGTGGGCCGGACTCAATGGCAACCTCTGCGATATCACCGACACGTACCCAGGCACCATTGGGCGCCTGCAATATCAGATTGCGAATGGTATCTACATTATCACGATATTCCTTAGCCAGACGCACATAGATATCATAGCGTTCATTGCCGTTGATGACCTGTCCGGCAGCACGACCACCAATGGCGTCGGCGACCAGATCCATGACCTGGGCAACGGGTATGCCGTAGCGTGCCAGTTTGTCACGATCAGGGCGGATGGCGAGTTGTGCTTCGCCACCAATCTGTTCCATCGCAACACCACGGGTTCCTTCGATCTTCTTCACCAGGGTCTCGATCTCGCTGCCTTTCTTTGCCAGCATGTCGAGGTCTGAGCCAAATAGCTTGATTGCTAGTTGCGCACGAACACCGGAGAGTAACTCATCAACACGGGTTGCAATCGGCTGTGAGAATGAGAATAACAGACCGGGGTGTTCCGACATCTTCGCCTCCATCAGTTTTTGCAGTGCCTGACGGTTAGTCGCGCTGGTCCATTCATCGACGGGTTTTAAGCCAACGAAGATCTCAACATTAGATACTGGTTCCGGGTCACCACCAATCTCGGGTCTACCGATTCGACTGGTGGCATAGATGACCTCGGGAAAAGTGAGTAGTGCACCTTCCAGTTTCCCTGCAACCTCCAGTGAGGTCGCCAGACTGGATGAGGGGGCGAGGGTGATGCGGATATTCAGGGTGCCTTCCTCTAGTTCAGGAACAAATTCGGTGCCGAGGAAAGGTACCAGTGCCAGTGAGCCAAGAAACAGGCTGACAGCAATGCCGACGACGATTTTACGCTTGTTCTGAGCCCAGGGCAGTGTCTTGCGGTAGAACGACTCCAGCGGTGGCATGACGTAGCCATGTTTATGTTCCACACCCTTTTTAAATAGGTAAGTAGCGAGTGCGGGCACCACAATCAGGGCGACCAGCAACGAGGCCAGCATGGCGAGCACAATGGATATTGCCATGGGCTGGAAGAGCTTGCCTTCAACACCCTCAAGACTGAACAGAGGTGCAAACACGATGATAATGATCAGCACGGCAAAGAATACCGGTCGCCCAACCTCACACGCGGCTTCCTTGATGCGTAGCGCGATACCGTGGCTATCATGCGCTGAGTCATAGGGGTGTTCGACACCCTGTTGTTGCCTTTGTTGTTCACCATGGCGGGCATCGGCATGGGTGAGATGACTAAAGATATGTTCCATCATCACCACAGAACCATCGACCATCATGCCGATAGCAATTGCCAATCCACCCAGTGACATCAAGTTGGCAGAGATACCCCAATGTGCCATGGCGATGAGCGCCATGCCAATCGAGATTGGCACCGAGATCAGTACCAGAAAGGTCGCGCGGACATTAACCAGAAACAACATCAGGACAATAATAATCAGCACAAAGGCCTCCAGTAATGCCTTGGATACGGTCTCTACTGCCTGGTCAACCAGACTAGCCTGATCATAAAAAGGTTCCAGTGTAACGCCGTCTGGTAGAGCGGTTTGTATTGCGCCTAGACGAGACTTAATGCCTTCAATGGTTGCCTTGGTGTTGGCACCCAGACGTTTAAGCACGACACCGGCAACGACCTCGCCCAGTGGTTCTGGATTGCCTTCGGCATCACGGCGGGTTATAGAGACAGCACCTTGTCGGATCTCAGGGCCAAAGCTGACCTGAGCGACATCCTTAACACTGACCACGACACCATCCTCGTCTTTTAACGGGATGTTACTGATGTCGCGCAGACCATCGTTACCACTGCGTACCCAACCTACACCACGCACCACCAGTTGCTCGGCACCACGATCCATATACCAGCCACCGGCATTGCGATTATTATCCTCAATTGCCAAGGCAACATCATTGCCAGTCAACTTGTATGCCAGCAGACGTTGTGGATCGAGTTGTACCTGATACTGGCGCACTTCACCACCAAAGGACAATACCTCGGTGACACCACCAACAGGCATCAATAATAGTTTAACAATCCAGTCGTTATAACTACGCAGAGTAATGGCATCATATTTTTGCGGGTCATCAGCACGTAAGATGTACTGATAGACCTGTCCTAATCCTGAGCTGTTAGGCCCAATTCCCGGAGTACCGATGCCATCAGGGATTTCTTCGCGCGCTGTTTGCAGACGTTCAAATACCAGTTGTCGTGCAAAATAGATATCAGTGCCTTCATTGAATACTACGGTAATCACGGATAGACCAGTCTTGGATATTGAACGAACCTCTTCTACATCAGGCAGTGCATACATCACCGCCTCAATAGGAAAGGTAATCAGTTGCTCAACTTCTTCAGCCGCCAGACCGCGTGCTTCGGTATTGATCTGTACCTGTACGTTGGTGACATCGGGGAAGGCATCCAGGTTGAGTTTCGGCAAGATTAGAACACCACCAACAGTGATGGCAATCAAGGCAAGCACAACCAGCAGACGGTTCTTAACGGACCAGCTAATAATAGAATTTAACATAGGTGCATTCCTTAATGGTTATGAACGGAGAAGCCACTTTTTGCCAGTTCAGACTGGACAAAAAATGCACCCTGGGTAACGACACGAGTACCCACCGGGACACCCTCAATCACGGCCATACCATTAATGATGGTTTTGACCTCGACTTCAACACCATTAAATTCCCCCGGTTTATCCTGTTCAACCATGATTTGCCAGTCACCATCCGGGCTTCGCACTACGGCGGTCTCAGGTATGGCAAGGGCGGATTGATGTCGGCTGCTTTGTAGACGAACTTCGACAAACTCTCCCGGATGTAAACGATCATCCGGGTTGGCAACAGTAATCCGTGCAGCAATGGTGCGCGTATCTTCATCCAGGTTATGATGTAACTGGGTTATTTTCCCTGTTAACCAGCCATCGGCAGTCTGTATACGGGCAATGCTGCCTTGATTAACTTGTGATAACTGTTGGGGTGTGAGGCGTGCCTCAATCCATAATGAACTTTCATCAGAGAGGATCATTAAGACATAACCCGGTTCAATAACAGCCCCTTCGATAAAGTCATCCTGTACTACTGTTCCAGCACGGGATGCCAGTAATTGAAACTCACCATTGGCTTTCGAGGCATCGGCTGATTTGAGCAGATTACTAATCTCCTGTCGGGTCATGCCAAATGCAGCGACCTTGGCGTAGGCCAGTTGATGGGCAACACGCGCCCCGGTGTAACGACGGTCAGATATAACCTTGGCTCCCAGTTTCTGAACACGCTGCCACTCCCTGTCGGCAACCATTAATGCGCCCTGGGCATCGGCCATTTCTACACTGGATAAAGTAACCAGAACCTGTTTACTGTTAACACGTTCACCGAGAGTGACATGACGTTTAATCACCTGTGCAGTGATGCGTGAGGTAACCTTGGTGGTGCGGTAGGCATTGAGTCTAACCTCACCCGGTGCCTGTATCTCAGCGGCAAGATCACGCTCTCGCAACGCCTCGACAACAATGCCGGCCATCTTTAGTTGTGTGTCACTGAGCTTAATGCCGCCGTCTTCATCACCACCATGCTCATCACCATGTTCAGCAGGTGATGTTTCCTGATGTTTTTCAGTGTCATGATCATGTCCTGTCTCGGCCTTGGCAGGGATGGATAAGACGGATAGGATCAGTATAAATAAAGGAATTTTTAAAAATGTTTTCATAGGAATATCTCCGAGACCATTGATGGTCTCTCTAAAAAAAATTAGTGCTGAATATCAGTGCTAGAAGTGCGCTCATCAATTTCAAGCCATTGGAAAATACTGGCACTGGCCATGAGCCAGTTGGACCAGTTGTGCCACAGGCGACCGCGTAATTCAATACCGGCACTTTGTGTGTCCAGAGTTTGTTTGAGCTGAATCAGATAGTCGGTAGAACTTAATTCACCGACTTGCCAAAGTTGCTTTAACAAATCAATGCGTCGTTTGATCGAGCTGGTTCCACGTTGCTGCCAGTTTGTCCACGTGTTGCGTGTCAGGATATAGCGTTGTCGAGCCGTGAGGATTCGATTTTTCAGATCCAGCCAGGTGGAACGAGCATCAAACTCGGTCTGTGTCAGTTGCGCATGAGCCTCTGTGACCTCAGCCTGATAGGTGTTGCGTACAAATAGGGGTAGCGACAGGGTCAGACCGGTAAGGGTATTATTGTCCTCACGTCCAGCTCTTATGCCGATGGTAGGGTCGGGCTTTGCCTCGCGTTGACGTAAACTAACCAGGGCACGTGCGGCATTAATCTGAGCTTGTTTAGCCTGGAATACGGGATGCGTCTTGATTAGATCCTCAATATCCAGTCTATCGCTCTGTATGACGGGTAGTGTCTGTGGTAGACCTGGCCAGACACGGGGGGCAGGTCGATCACCTAACAGGCTGAACAAGGCTTGTTCTGCATCACTCAATCGGGCAGCAAGTTCAGAGGATTCAAGATCAGCCTCTAGTGCGGCCAGTTTTGCCAGATCCAGTTCTACCTGATTCAGATCTCCGGCCTGTAAACGCTGTTCGGCAATGTCGACAAATTGTTGCATCAGTTGCAGGCTTTGTTGTCCCAGTCTATTGAGCGTATCTGCCGTATTATATTCGCTCAGCGCATTGAGTAGATTCCTCGCCAGTTGTTGACGCAGGCTGTTAGCATCGGCAGCATTGGCGTTATAGGTTTGTTGTGCCGTTTTGGCGCGCGCCCCACGCTTGTCACTCCAGTCGATGGTTTGACTAATACCCAGACTGGTCGTGTTGATATCGGTGCGTTCTGTATCAAATTCCAGTTCCGGGTTATAGAGTGCCTGATCCGCTGCCTGATAGCGGGCAGATGATGCCTTCAGTGCGGCATCCATAGAACGTATGCGTGGATGATTGTCGATGACCTGGGCTACAAAATTAGCCAGAGGTGCAACGGATGTTTCGGTACTTATAGCGGGTACCGGGATGAATAGCATGCAGCCTGATAGTAAGGCTACTATTGAAAATCGTTTGTACATAGACTTGATCCTTTGAATAATAAAAAATACCATAACGTACACACTAATGACGTATGGTTTTTTATGATATTTAAGAATCAGGCGTTGGGTGGTGGCGTCGGTGGTGACTGGGTATGGGTGCGATAATACGGTGTTAACAGCGCAAGATATGAATATCCCGATGGGCTGTATGAGATATGGGATTGTTCTATTAGACCTGTTAGATGACTCAGGCTATGACAGCAATGATCGCAACTATCGCTATTGCTATGGCTATCGGGAGAGGATGATGGATCCTGCGACCACTGTGATGATGCGTGACCAAAATAGATCTCGGCATCGGTATCCGCTGCCCATGAAAGGTTGGCGAATAAAGTGCTGGCAAGCAATAATAAAGTGATCAATTTACGCATTGTCTTCATTGTCGCATTAATAGCATCTGAATTCAATCCACTCTCCTGTAGTAATTTCGGTATACTGCTGATATCGGTAAATATATTGAGCGATTTATTTTGAAATCTGACAATAATGATAAGCGTTTCCGGGCGTTGGTTGAAGCCACCAGTGACTGGATCTGGGAAGTCGATGCTAATGCAGTTTATACCTACTCCAATCCCAAGGTTCGGGAACTGCTGGGCTATGAGCCCGAGGACATTATTGGTAAAACCCCGTTTGATCTGATGCCCACTGATGAGGCAGAACGCGTGTCGGCTAAATTTAGCGAGATTGTACAGGCACAGCGAGCCTTTAGTAACACTGAAAATATTAATAGGCATCGTGATGGCCATGAGGTCATATTGGAGACCAGTGGTGTTCCCGTATTCGATGAGCAAGGTCAGTTTTGCGGTTATCGGGGTGTTGATCGTGATATCACTGCACGCAAGCAAACTGAGGCTACATTGCAAGCCAATGAAAATCACTACCGTTGGCTGGTTGAATCAGCTCAGGCGTTGCCCTGGGAAATGGATATATCAACCCTGCGCTTTACCTATGTAGGCCCGCAGGCTGAAGCGATGTTGGGTTATTCACAGGCAGAGTGGTATGAAGAAGGGTTCTGGTTGAAATACATGCATCCGGATGATCGTGAATGGGCACCACGCTTCTGTCAGGAATCAATCGGTAGAAGGGAAAATCATGATTTTGAATATCGTATATATGCCAAAGACGGACGTCTGCTATGGATACGTGACAGTGTTAATGTCATTGATAATATTGATATCATTGACGGGGCAGTAAGATCGACTATATTGCGCGGGTTTATGTTCGATGTCACAGATCAGAAACAAAAGGAAGATGCCCTGGCATTAAGTCAACAACGGTTACTTGAATCACAACAGATTGCACAACTAGGACATTGGGACTGGGATATTATTAATAATACCTTGTTCTGGTCGGATGAACATTATCGTCTCTGTGGTGTTGCACCCGGGACGATTACACCTGGTTATGAAGTCTTTCTTGATTTCATTCATCCTGATGACAGGGATAAATGGGTGGCAACAGTTAATGATGCCTTCAGTAAGAATAACTATAACATGGATCATCGTATTGTATTGGCAAACGGTGAGGTGCGTTATGTTCATGGACAGGGACAGGTCTATTACGATGATACAAATCAGCCGTTGCGTATGATCGGTACTATTCAGGATATTTCGGAAAGAAAATATCTTGAAAATGCGCTTACGGCTATCACTCATCTCTCTTCATCTATGAATATTGTAGAATACTGCCGTTCATGTGTAGAAAATATTGTTCGTATCTATAATACGCCTTATGCCTTTATTGGTATTTTTTCTGATGACTCGAAGCAACGTATAAAAACCCAGGCCGTATGGGCGAATGGTCAATTTGTCGATAATTTCGAATATGAATTAAAAGGCACGCCCTGTGCCGATGTCCTTGATAGAAAGGCTGAGTTGATCGCCAGGGATGCCGCCAGATTGTATCCGGAAGATACGATGTTGGTTGATATGAGTGTGGAAAGTTATTTTGGCGCACCGATGATCTCGGCTTCGGGTCATAAGATGGGTATTATCGCTGTTCTGGATATTAATCCGATGGAGATTATCTCCTGGACAGAGCCGGTGCTGGATTTATTTGCTCAGCGTATTGCTTCATATATTGAAGGCAAACAGGCGAGTGAAAAGATTGCCAGCTCTGAGGCGGAGTTGCGTAATATCTTTCATAATATGCAAGATACCTTTTATCGTACAGATAATGAAGGCAGGGTTATTAAGATTTCAGACTCTGTTGAACAATTACTCGGTTATAAAATAGATGATCTGATCGGTATGAAGATTGGTGATTTTTATATAGACCCTGACAGGCGACAGGTGTTTCTTGAACAACTGGATAAAGGCAATGGCTCCGTTCAGGATTTTAGTGCCGGTTTGAGACGTAAAGATGGTTCGGTGGCATGGGTTGCTACTAATGCGCAATATTATAAGGATTCCTCTGGGAATATTCTTGGTGTCGAAGGCGTAACCCGGGATATGTGTCAGCATTATGAGGCTGAATTGCAGATGCGAAAGATGTCCAGCGCGCTGGAACAGACTGCTGATCTGGTGATGGTTACAGATGCCCAGGGTCGAGTGGAATACGTCAACCCCTCTTTCGAAAGGACAACAGGTTATCGTCGCGAAGATGTTCTTGGCAAGACCCCTCAGTTTCTGAAATCAGGTAAACAAAGCGAGAGTTTTTACCGAAATTTATGGGACACTATTTTGTCGGGGGAGGTGTTCTTTGATGTTATGGTTAACTGTAAGAAGAGTGGTGATCTCTATTACGAGGAAAAAAGTATTACCCCGATAAGAAATGATCAGGGTGAGATTACCAGTTTTGTTGCGACCGGTCGTGATATCACCGAACGCATGGAGAATGAAGAGCGGCTGAGCTTTATGGCGCATCATGATGCACTCACCAAATTGCCCAATCGTATTTTATTTATGGATCGCTTGAAACAATCTCTGGCTCATGCCCGACGTTATACAAAAAAAGTAGCTGTTTTATTTATTGATCTTGATCGCTTTAAAAACATTAATGATACCCTGGGGCATGAGACGGGTGACCTTATGTTGACACAAGTTGCTGATCGCCTGAGGAAAAATATTCGGCAGGAAGATACCATTGCGCGTCTGGGTGGTGATGAGTTTGCTGTCTTGCTGACCGATATTGAAACCGAACAGTGTGCCACCGTGTTGGCAAAAAAGATCTTGCAGAGTCTGGAGGCCCCGCTGGAACTGAATCAGCGCGAATTATTTATTAGTGCCAGTATTGGCGTGAGTCTGTTTCCCAATGATGGCGAAGATGCCGGGACATTGTTGAAAAACGCGGATATTGCCATGTATCGAGCCAAGGATCTGGGCAAGAATAATCATCAGTTTTATTCAACAGATATGAGTGCGCGGGCATTCCAGTCTCTGACTATGGAAAGTAGTCTGCGTCATGCACTGGAACGAGAGGAATTTGTACTGTTCTATCAGCCACAGGTTGATATTGAAAGCAACAGGATTGTTGGCGTAGAGGCATTGATACGCTGGCAACATCCCGATCTTGGTCTGGTCGCACCGAATGATTTTATATCTCTGCTGGAGGAAACGGGGCTTATTATTCCGGTAGGCTATTGGGTTATTGCTTCAGCCTGCCGACAAATGAAGCTATGGCATGAAATGGGCTTTCCAGAATTGATGATGTCGATCAATATTTCAAGTCGACAATTTAATGCCACGGATTTTATCAAGACAGTGGAAGGGATTATTAATGATATTGCTTGCTCACCTGAAATGATAGAGATGGAGATTACCGAGAGTGTATTGATGGAGAATCAGAGCAATACCATTACTGCATTGGAGATGTTGGAGGCAATCGGTTTTAAGATAGCGATTGATGACTTCGGAACAGGCTATTCATCACTCAGTTATTTACGCCGTTTTAATATTGATACCTTGAAGGTTGATCGTTCTTTTGTACGCGATGTTATTGACGATGCGGATGATGCCGCCATTACTTCGGCGATTATCGCTATGGCTCAAAGCCTGAAACTCAAGGTTATTGCCGAAGGTGTTGAGACACAACAACAACTGGATTTTCTTAAGAAATGTCAATGCACGCTTATTCAAGGTTATCTGTTTAGTCGACCATTACCTGCTGATGGGCTGACAGAATTATTGCAGGCGCAAGAGAAGTAAGCGATGACATCTATTGGTACTCCTTTATCAAAAACGGCAACGCGTGTCCTGTTATGTGGCGGTGGAGAGCTCGGTAAAGAACTTGTTATCGAACTGCAACGCTATGGGGTTGAGGTGATTGTGGTGGATCGTTATGCCAATGCGCCAGCGATGCAGCTGGCACATCGTAGCCATGTTATCTCAATGCAGGATGCAGTGGCATTGCGAGCAGTGATTGAGCAGGAGCAACCGGATTATATCGTCCCCGAGATTGAGGCAATAGCCACAAGTACCCTGGTTGATCTGGAACAGGAAGGTTTTAACGTGATACCGACTGCGCGTGCGGCACAGTTAACGATGAACCGTGAAGGGATACGGTGTTTGGCAGCAGAGGATCTAGGTATAAAGACCTCACCTTATCGTTTTGCCGATGATCGGGCTGCCTTTGATCAGGCGGTTATTGATATTGGTATTCCCTGTGTAGTCAAACCGATTATGAGTTCATCCGGCAAGGGACAAAGCACCATTCGTAGTGAGACGGATATTGATCAAGCCTGGACGTATGCACAAGAGGGTGGGCGTACCGGGGCAGGGCGAGTGATTGTTGAAGGTTTTGTTGAATTTGATTATGAAATCACTCAACTAACAGTGCGTCATATTGGTGGTACCCATTTCTGTGAACCCATTGGCCATATTCAGGTGGATGGTGATTACCGTAGTTCCTGGCAACCTCAGGCGATGACAGAACAGGCGCTGGCAATGGCAAGAGAGATTGCACATAAGGTAACGGATGCGCTGGGTGGCTATGGTGTTTTTGGTGTAGAGTTGTTTATCCGTGGTGATGAGGTGATTTTTAGCGAAGTTTCTCCTCGTCCGCATGATACCGGTATGGTGACTATGATCTCACAGGATCTCTCCCAGTTTGCCCTGCATGCCCGTGCCATACTGGGTTTACCCATTCCTGCTATTCGACAGCTTGGCCCCTCAGCATCCAGTGTTATTCTTGCCGAGGGTGTGTCTACGCAACCTGTATTTGGCAATCTACAAAAAGCCCTGGAACAGCCGGATACTCAATTACGCCTGTTTGGAAAACCGGAAGTGCAAGGGCAACGGCGCATGGGCGTGGTGCTGGCGCGTGCAGATTCGATTGAGGCGGCGGTTGAGAAGGCAGAGATGGCCTCGGCTGCGGTGGGCATTAAATAATAATCCCTCCGTCCCCATTTTATTCGTTCCCGCGCTCCTCCGTGGGAATGAGAAAGCATGAAAAAGCGCATCAAATGATGTATATTTAGATGTGTCTTAATCAAAATAAGGAGGCGTATTATGCGCACAACACTAAATATAGATGATGATTTGCTGGCAGAAGCGCAGCGGGTGAGCCATTTAACCGAGAAAGTGGCGCTGGTGCGTGAAGGTTTACATGCCCTGATTGAGCGGGAAAGTGCTCGCCGTCTGGCCAAACTGGGGGGCACTGAGCCGGAGCTGGATTCCATTAGTCGCCGTCAATCTAACAGGAAATAATCTCGCATGATTCTGGTGGATACATCGGTGTGGATTGATCATCTGCGCCATCATGACGATACGCTGGCGGCTTTATTGAATAATAGCCAGGTGTTAATGCACCCGTATATTTCAGGGGAACTGGCCTGTGGCAACCTGACAAACCGTGTTGAGCTGCTGCATTTGCTGGCTGCACTCCCCCAGATTACAACCGCGCTGGATACAGAAGTGCATTTTTTTATCGAGCAGCGCTTATTAATGGGTAAGGGCATTGGTTATATTGATACGCATTTATTGGCTGCGGTTGCATTGGACGGAACGGCAAACATCTGGACACGGGATAAGCGACTACATCAGGTGGCCGAAAGCCTTTCCCTGAGCTGGAATACTCAAATATGAACACCATGAATCGAAACCAAGCCGAACAATTACTGCAAACCGCGTTGGGAAATCCTGCGGCACAGTTTCGTGAGGGCCAGTGGGAAGCGATAGCTGCGCTGATTAATCAACAGCAAAAACTATTGGTGGTGCAGCGTACCGGCTGGGGGAAAAGTTCGGTTTACTTTATCAGTACTCGAGTTTTCCGCGACAATGAACTCCAGCAATACAGCCGATTGGCAAGCGGTAACTGAGCGTGTTTTGAACATACTGCGCCAGTTGCCTGCCAATACACCGGTATTGGGCACAACTGCCACTGCCAATAACCGTGTGGTAGAAGATATTCAACAGCAGTTGGGTAATATCCAGGTTCAACGTGGATCTCTTGGGCGAGATAGTCTTGGCCTGCAAGCCCTGGTTTTACCCGACCAGGCTTCGCGTTTGGCCTGGCTGGCACAGGTGATTCCAGGCTTGCAAGGGACTGGTATTGTCTACACCCTGACGGTGCGGGATGCCGAACAGGTCGCTAATTGGTTAACGCAAAACGGTATTGATGCCAAAGCCTATCATGGCAGTGTTCAGGCAGATGATTTTGATAACAGTCATTCCTATCGCCTGTATCTTGAAGAATTATTGTTGAATAATCAGCTAAAAGTATTGGTTGCAACAACTGCCCTGGGTATGGGCTACGATAAACCTGACCTGAGCTTTGTTATTCACTATCAGGCACCCGGTTCTATTGTTGCCTACTACCAGCAAGTTGGTCGTGCCGGGAGAGGTATCGACCATGCGCTGGGTGTGTTGATGTCGGGGGTGGAAGATGGGGATATTCATAATTTTTTCCGTGAGTCGGCCTTTCCCTCTGAAGCCCATGTGAATGAAATTCTGGTGCTTTTAGCACAGTGTGATGGTCTATCGCTTCGTGCTATCGAAGAGCAGACGAACCTTCGTCATGGGCAAATAGAAAAGGTTTTAAAACTACTCAGCGTAGAAAACCCGGCACCGGTTATTAAAGTGGGCAGTCAGTGGCGTAGAACAGCGGTTCCTTATGTGATGGATCATGCCCGCATTGCGCACCTGACCGGCCAGCGTGAACAGGAGTGGGCTGAGGTGCAAGCCTACATAGCGGATGCCGGCTGTAAAATGAGCTACTTACGCCGTGCGCTGGATGATTCAGCACCAACTCCCTGTGGAAAGTGTTCTTCCTGCCTTGGCCAGTTGCTGATTAATATTGAGGTGAATGCTCTGCTCGTTCATCGTGCTGCGAGTTTTTTGAAGCAAGCTGAAATAGTTATCTCCCCTAGAAAACAAGTTGCACCATCGAATGCTGAAACTGAAAGGGCCTTTCCTGCTTACCAGTTTCCTCGTCTTTTAGGCAAATTGGTGGCTCAAGACGGACGTGTACTATCACGCTGGGGAGATGCTGGTTGGGGTAAGGTTGTCGCGGATGGTAAGCATGCTAATTACTTTGGTGATGATTTAGTTGAAGCCATGGCTGAGATGATTCAACAGCGCTGGCAACCCGGCCCTTCGCCAACATGGGTATGTTGTGTGCCGTCACGTAATCACCCAGACTTGGTACCTGATTTTGCCAAACGTCTTGCCAACAGATTAGGGCTGCCATTTTTGGATGCGGTGGAAAAAGTTAAAGATAATCAACCGCAAAAAGGTCAGCAAAATAGTTTTCACCAGTGTCACAATCTGGATGGTGTCTTTGCTGTAAAGCAACTTCATAAAGACCAGCCCGTGTTGTTCGTTGACGATATTGTTGATTCAGGCTGGACGCTTACTGTATTGGCCGCATTATTACAACAGGCAGGGAGCGGTGTGGTATTTCCAGTTACCCTGGCCTCAACATCGGTAAAGGGTTCATGAATTTATCAGCAACCGCACAGGCCACTTTACTGTTGACCTGTTATTTCAGTAAGGCGAGTAACGAAAAGGCTAAACCACTCACGAATGTGGAATGGGGTCGCTTTGCGTTATGGTTAAAAGATAAAAATATAACACCTGCAGAATTATTGGTTTCTGACCCGAAGCCATTGTTAATGGGGTGGTATGATGCTCAGATCGGTGAGAAGCGCATCCTGGCTTTATTGAGCCGAGGTCATAGCCTGGCGTTAGCTATTGAAAAATGGCACAGGGCGGGACTCTGGGTAGTGACGCGCTCTGATCCTGAGTATCCCAAACGATTGAAATCCCGACTACAAACAAATTCTCCTCCGGTGTTATTCGGTTGTGGCAACAAGGCTTTGCTGAATGGGGGGGGTATCGCGGTGGTTGGCTCACGTAATGCCAGTGATGCTGACTTATTGTTTACTAAACAGCTTGGCGCTAAAGCGGCAGCTCAAGGTATAGGAATTGTTTCAGGCGGTGCTAGAGGTGTCGATGAAACAGCAATGCAGGGTGCAATGCAGGCGGGGGGGAATGTGATTGGCATTATGGCTGATAGTCTTCTAAGAGCCGCGACAGGCGTTAAATGGCGAAAAGGTTTAATGGCTGGAAATACAGTCCTTGTATCGCCCTTCTATCCTGAAGCAGGATTTAATGCGGGGAATGCTATGGCGCGGAATAAGTATATTTACTGCATGGCGGATACGTCATTTGTGGTTCATTCCGGCAAAAAAGGCGGTACATTGAATGGCGCAGAAGAAAATCTGAAGAAACAATGGGTGCCGCTCTGGGTAAAGCCAACACAAGACAAAGAAGCCGCCAATGAAATGCTGGTAAAAAAAGGTGGACGTTGGAGTGACTCGGATATTCAGCACCTCGATATAGCTTCGCTGTTAGCCGCTGCGGAACAATCCTACGCATCCTTACAAACAGATAAACAAGAAGATTTATTCTCCATTCGGGTTCAGGAGCTTGAGATTGAAACCAATTATGTTCAAACATTAGATGCAGTAAAAGAGGTTGAAGAGCCAGTTAAAGATCATGGTTTAGAGACTGTTGACACCCCCGTTGATTTTTACCAACTATTTATCAAGGAACTATCACAATATGCGATTGAACCGATAAGTGGTGCGGACTTGCCTGAAAAAATGGGTTTGCACAAGACGCAAGTCACTGACTGGCTAAAGCGAGCGATTGATGATGGTTATATTAAGAAGCTATATCGCCCGGTTCGTTATCAATACATCAAGAACCGGGCTTAAAGGGGAATCGTTATGGCAATGACAGAAGAGACCCTTGTGCAGGAAGTAACAGCCGATTACCTGCTGAATGACCCCCATTAGTGCGGCCCTATTGCTATTGCTGCTGGTACGGGTAATTTATGTTTGTTTTATCTGTATTTTAGTCCTATAATATCCCGTACGGGATATTATTTGGGTGGCGTAATGAGGCAGTATACGGTTTTTCAGACACCGGATGAGCTTGGGAAACTGGCGCGTCTTGGGCGAGAGTCACAAGGCTTGGCATTGCGTGTCGCTGCACCACAGGCCAAGGTAGGCCCTAGGTTCCTGTCTGAGTTTGAGCGTGGGAAGCCAACGGCAGAGTTTGCCAAGGTAATGGCTGCGGTGCATATTGCAGGTCTGGATTTAGCAGTGGTTGAACGTCCCATAACTGATGGGGTTGATGGTGATCAGTCTGGTTATTATTCAAGGTCTTTAGATACAGAGTTTCCATACGACTGGTCGAATAGTCAGATGGAGGAAGGCGTTTTTATTCGCAAGGTGCTTAAGGCTGCTCGCTTTAATGATGTATTGAAGATAGTATCCTATTTTGGTTTTGACAAGGTGAGCAATGAGTTGTCCTGTTTACAAGATACAGTGGTCAGTAGCAAGATGGTTTCAATGCTACTGCGTATACAGAAGGGATTCTTATTAGCTTGTTGTCAGCGTCATGACCCTGCATTATAGTCTCTTGCGCCCTGAAGCCAATGCGCTCCTGGATGTGCTTGGACGGGCATCAGAAATGGAAGGGTTAACCCTTGTTGGCGGTCCTGCTTTAGCCTTACAGATCGGCCACCGTACCAGTCTTGATTTTGATTTTGCCCAATTTGGCGGTGTCCTTTCCGGTTTTTTAATCGACCAGTTGATCTCGCGTCTGAAGCGAGAAGGGCATCAGACTCAGATGATCACCAGCCCGGATATGATTTCTCGCTTCAAGATTAATTACGGTATGAATTTACTTGATCATGCACGTGATTACGTCATTGATGGTGTTAAGGTCACATTTTTTGTTCATGGGAAGAATAATGAACAAGAGGCCTTTTACCAATCGACAGAAAAGGTGTGTAAAGTGGGTATGAGTTTTGATGTTCTGGGCATTGAGGGACTGAAGGTGGCTAAGACGCTTGTACTTGCTGATAGGGTTCGGTCGCGGGATCTGTATGACCTTTATATATTAATGCGCGATTATGATTATTCGTTGGAGAATTTATTCACTACAGTCAAAACACTGGGTAGTGTAGATGATCCAGAATATTATAAGTCCATCATGCGTGGTGAGATCCCTTTAGACAAGGATGATGAAGGGCTTGATGCGGTCAATCTGGTAGCAAATTACAATCAGATATACGGTTACTTTAGTCATGAGATAGATGAATATGAGACAACATTTGCACGCGATTATTTTTTATGAAAACACCTGAACTACTGGCCCCTGCGGGCACTATGCGTAACCTGAAATATGCCATTGCCTATGGCGCGGATGCGGTTTATGCGGGTATTCCGCGTTATTCCCTGCGTGTGCGTAACAATGATTTCTCTAGTCTGGAACAGCTTGAACAAGGTATGGCTCATGTTCATGCGGCGGGTAAGGCCTTTTTTCTGGCAAGTAATCTATTACCGCATGAGACCAAGGTTAAGACCTACATAAGGGATATGGAGCCGGTGATTGCACTTAAGCCGGATGCCCTGATTATGGCGGATCCGGGTTTGATTATGATGGTGCGTGAGCGTTGGCCTGAACAGATTATTCATCTCTCGGTGCAGGCCAATACCATGAATAGTGCAGCAGTGAAATTTTGGCAGAGTATCGGTATTTCACGCATTATTTTGTCGCGCGAGTTATCACTGGATGAGGTCGAAGTGATTCGTAATGAATGCCCGGATATGGAGCTGGAGGTCTTTGTGCATGGTGCCTTGTGTATGGCGTATTCCGGGCGGTGTTTGTTATCCGGTTATATGAATCATCGGGATGCCAATCAGGGTTCCTGTACTAATGCCTGTCGTTGGGATTACAAGGTAAAGGATGACAACAGTGAAGAGGTGAAGATTTCGATGTCGGAGTGTGGCAATGCGCCGCGTCATCCGGATGCGGATAAACCTTATCTGCTGGAAGAGGAAAAACGTCCGGGTGAGATGATGCCGATTGAAGAGGATGAGCACGGCACTTATATTATGAACTCAAAGGATTTGCGTGCGATTGAGCATGTCGAACGTTTGGTGAAGATGGGTGTGGATAGTTTGAAGATAGAAGGACGTACCAAATCACATTATTATGTTGCCCGTACCGCCCAGATCTATCGGCGTGCGATTGATGATGCGGTGGCTGGCCGCCCGTTTGATCCAAACAGTCTGGGTGAACTGGAAAACCTTGCCAACCGGGGTTACACCGATGGTTTCTTTGAGCGTCATCATACCCATGAATACCAAAATTATATTGATAATTATTCGGGTAGTCGTAAGCAACAGTTTGTCGGCGAGATTATATCCTATAATAATGATAGTGGCTGGGCCGATATTGAAGTCAAGAACAAGTTTGTCGTGGGTGATTCCATTGAGTTGATTACCGCACAGGGTAATCAACAGATTACCCTGGGTGAGATGCAGGATCTCAAAGGTGGCTTGATGAATGAGGCACCCGGTGGCGGCTATCAGGTCAGGATTCCATTACCACAAGGTATCGATTATGATCTGGCATTGTTGGCTCGGAATCTGTAAAACCGGGGACAGACCCCGGTTTTAATCTGGGTTTTCAATAAATGAGGTTTTCATGAAGGCATTTCTGGAATGGCGAGATGAGTGGTCTCTGGGGATCGAACTCATAGATAAACAACACCGTCAGCTTGTGGTGATATTTAATAAAATAGCTGTGTTGTCTATTGTAAAGGATGATCAGATAGATTCGGCACAGCGACTAACCCAACTGTATGAACAGTTAGATATTTTCTATGAGAAAATCAAAGAGCATTTTAGTGATGAAGAGGACTTAATGCTTAAGGTCAATTATCCAGGGCATGCTGAACATGCACGCAATCATTTGATGTTGCGTGTGGAATTGAAGCAGCAGATTAAACATATTGAAGAGGAAAAAGGTAATGTTGATATGGAAACCCTGGCTTCATTAAAAATCTGGTTTATCTCACATATCATCAGTGATGATAAGGAGTTTGCTGATTTTTTCTTAAGCAATATTGGTGCGTAGATTGGTGTGTAATACACACCCTACCCAAACATCATTGGTAGGGTGCGCATTGCGCACCAGCTCCAGCTCCAGCTCAGGCTAACTCATCATCGGCGATATGATAGGTTGGATCTTCCATCATATTAACCTCAACCAGATCACCCGCCTTATGTAAGAGTTCCCTACATTCAGGGCTTAGGTGACGTAGATGGAGTTTCTTTCCTGCGGCAATATAACGCTCTGCCAGGGTATCAATAATCTCAATGGCTGAGTGATCAACAACCCGCGAATTCTGAAATTCAATAATGACATCATCAGGATCCTGCTCAGGGTGGAACAGCTCCAGAAAATTCTTGGCTGAGCCAAAAAACAAAGGGCCGCTGAGTTCATAAATACGCGAACCATTTTCATCATTGTAACCATGAACACTGATGTGTTTGGCATGTTCCCAGGAAAATACCAGTGCCGATACGATGACCCCGACAATAACAGCAATAGCCAGATCAGTGGCTACCGTGACCCCCGATACCAGGATTAGAACAAAGGCATCCGAGCGTGGGATCTTGTTGATAATACGCAGACTGGACCACTCGAAGGTGCCCACAACAACGATGAACATGACACCAATCAAGGCCGCCATCGGGATCATCTCAATCAAGGGTGAAGCAAACAGGATGAAAGACAGTAGGAACAGAGCTGCCGAGATACCGGACAGACGTTGACGACCACCAGAATTTACATTAATCATACTCTGACCAATCATGGCACAACCACCCATGCCACCAAATAAGCCGGTTGCTGTGTTGGCGATACCCTGACCAATACATTCCCGATTACCACGACCACGGGTATTGGTGAGTTCGTCAATCAGGCTCAGGGTTAGCAGAGATTCAATCAGGCCGATGGCCGCCAGGATGATGGCATAGGGCAAGATGATAAACAGGGTCTCCATCGTTAGGGGAACCTCAGGGATATGAAATTGAGGGAAGCCACCTTCAATAGAGGCCATATCACCTACTGTCTTGGTATCAATGTTCATGAAAATCACTAGCAGACTGACGGTGAGAATAGCGGCCAATGAAGAGGGGAAACGAGTGGTTAATTTTGGTAGGTAATGAATAATAGCCATCGTCATTGCAATCAGACCTAACAATATCCACAGTGCTTCACCTTGCATCCATTGATTGACACCGTATTCATCAGTGATCTGAAAACCATTTAATTGAGCAAGAAAGATGACAATAGCGAGACCATTGACGAAACCGAGCATGACCGGATGTGGCACGATACGAATATATTTGCCCAGATGCAATAATCCGGCAGAGATCTGGATGAGTCCTGTCAGTACCACGGTAGCAAAAAGGTATTCGACACCATGCTCTGCAACCAGTGCCACCATGACCACCGCCATGGCACCGGTTGCCCCGGAGATCATACCAGGGCGACCACCAAAGATGGCTGCCAGCAGACCCACCATGAAGGCGGCATATAGGCCAACCAGTGGCTCCACGCCAGCAACAAAGGCAAAGGCAACAGCCTCGGGAACCAGTGCCAGTGCAACGGTTAGGCCAGATAAAATCTCATTTTGAAAACAGGCGCGATTGACGCAACCAAGCTGAAACATAGCATGTGCTCTTTATATGGAATCATGGAAAGGCGCGTATTCTACCAGAAAACTTAAGATTTTTCTTACAAAATAAAGAGCGATATGATGATTGTTCAAGCGACTCTTGTTGGTTAAGTTATACCAGGCAGGGAGAAGCTTGTGACGAGAATTATGCAAAGGAATGCATTATGTACAAGGATGTTTTTTATTTTGTTCATTATTCTTTAATGATGGGTTTAATGATCTTTACGGTTGATCTATCGGCTTATGTCGAGGTGCCTATGCTGAAAACAAAGGATTATTATTCACATAGCAATTATTGGCCGTCTATCGGTTGTTTTGAGTCAAGGGGGGAGGCTGTGAGTGCCTACAAGGCTTATGATCTATCCTTAAGTGGGTTATGTGATATCAGCGATGATGGGTCGACCGGTTTTTCTGCCTCCTCTCGTTCAGCAACAATTTTTAACTTCATAGATTTCTCGTATTCATGTAAGGCCTGGGAGTCGTTGGGGATAAGCTTTGATGATGTGTGGGGGAAATTACGCATACAAGAGATAGCCTATGATGCAAGCTATTTTACTTATATGGGCAATCGTCCAGATGACCCTGGTTGCGATATAGTTAAGTCTTCAGTCGTTCATAACTTTATAAAGGTTAATTGGTCTTATTGTCCACCCGGTTCTGAGTGGGGGATGGATGAGGCGAGGCGTAGTCTTTGTAAACAGCAGTATTATTTGTTAGCAAAAGATGTATTAGAACCTGCGGGAGAGAGTCTGGGTCGTTGCCCGAAAGGGAGCGGGTTTATCGGTAACCCGGTTAATCCAGCTAGCGGGAATAAATTTCATCAAGAAACGATCAGGATGAGTTATGGCCCTGCTGCAATGTCGTTTAATCTTTTTTATAATAAGATGGATGATGTTGATCGTGGTCTTGGGCAAGGTTGGAGGCATTCCTTTTCCTCGTCAATAGCACTCGCCTCCAGCACTGAACAAGAACGCTTTCCCGCAAAAAATGATCTTAAGTTTGATACCGCAGAGGCGGCCTGTATTAATGGTTGGGGTCAGATCAAGGCCGGTTACTCATTAGCCTGGGCTACTGAATCGTCAGCAGTCTTACTGGATAATGGGCGTTGTCAGATACGCTATGGTATTAGTGACAAGGTTTGGGGTGATTTCCCTGTGCGTATGGCAACAACGGGTTTGCCTTATGAAGTAGCGGCTGCCGGTGCAAGGGTAGTATTGACACGGGCTGATGGTAAGCAAGTGCTGTTTCATCAACAACCGGATGATGAATGGGTCAATGATACCGGTTTTATTGGCAAACTTATGGCACAGGTGAGTGCTGCGGGTAATCTGATGGGTTGGGTGCTTTATCGAGAGAATGATAGTCGTGAATATTATGATTATTTCGGGCGTTTGATCCTCATTGTGGATATTAAAGGAAATTATCAGTCACTGAATTATTCGGCTAATGGTCAGTTATTGCGGGTAGAGAACAACCTGGGGTTTTTCATGGTGATCAGCTATGACCAACAGGGACGACCCTCCATGATTCAGGACAAGACGCAACGTGCCTGGTCATTTGAATATGATGCAATTAATAATCTGCAATTTTTACGCTATCCTGATGCTACGGTGAAACAATATCATTATGAGAATAATTTGTTTCCGAGTGCCCTGACCGGTATTACCGATCAACGTGATCTTCGTTTTTCCTGGTATGACTATGATTCGGTGGGTCGGGTTATATCGAGCTATCATGCACAAAATGCTGATCGTATTGATATTGAATACCGTGCTGATGGTGTGCGTTATGTGACTAATGCAAGGGGCTATCGCAGTGAATATGGTACGGAACGGCGTAACGGTATCTTTGTTGTTAATCATATCGAAGGACAGGCCTGTCAGTCCTGTGATGGGACAGTCAGGGATTATGACTATGATGTAAGTAATAATATTGTGGGTATTCGTGATGGGCGTGGTGTGTTGCTAACTCGGGGTGGGTTTGATGCGCATGGTAATCCCGGTTATCAAATTGAGGCGGCAGGTTCTGCTCAGTCACGGCGTACAGATTATCAATATGATAGACGTTTCTTTCAGCGGCTAGGCATGCGCTCGGAGCCATCGGTTAATCAGCTGGATTCATCAGCGCGTCGGGTGCTGCAATATGATTATGATGACTATGCCAATCTCCTGGCATGGGGCGTAACAGGTTTTACCCCGCAGGGAGAAATCGTTCAACGCCATTATAGTGCGCAATATCAGGGGCCTTTGCATCAGGTCAGTCAACGCGATGGGGCACGTACAGATGTTACAGATATACGCTATTTTGAATATTATCCGGACGATGAGATTGTCGGGAATAACCGGGCGCGTCTACGTCGGGTAATTGCCGAGGATGGGATGTTGCTGAGGGATGACATTCAATATACCGCATCAGGTCAGTTGTTATCCGAAAAACGGACGAATGGCCTGGCACTGGAATATCGTTATTCATTATTAAGCGACCGTCTTGAGTTATTGATAGAAAGAACGGCAGGTAATATGCGTAAGACTCGTTGGCGTTATCTGGCTACAGGTGAGGTTAAATCGATTGAATTTTCCTATGAGAGTCCATCACAGAGCAGTATTTATTTTAGCTATGATGATGCCCGACGATTGACAGGGTTAAGTAATGATGCCGGAGAGCGTATTGATTATGTGTTGGATGAAGAAGGTAATCGCACTGTATTGACGGTTAATGATTCTGATGGAAGGCAATGGAAACAGTTATCGTATGCCTATAATCGGGTTAATCAGGTGCTACAGCGTACACAGGAGAATGAGATAAAATCCTTTTCATATGATTCACTTGGCTTACTTGAAAAAACGATTGATGGGAATAATCTGGAACGTGTATATCGTTATGATTTGCTACAACAGTTAGTAGGTGAAACGATCCTAGCAGGGGATGATCGGCTAATCCCTTATGCAGAGCGTGAGTATCGCTATGATGTTGGTAGCAGACGGACGTTGTCAACGCCTGAACGACAGGTTATGACTACACGGGTTTATGATGATCTGGGTAATCTGCTGGAGGATAAATCAGCTGATAAAGGTGATCATTTATGGCGATATGATGAGGCGGGTAATCGTGTGCTGGGAATGGATGTGCAAGGTGATGAGATTACTTATTTATATGATGTGCGTAATCGTCTGATACAGGTTGATGCCATGGGTATTAGTGACGACATTGTTTATATCTATGATGAGTGTGAAAATGGGCAGGGTCGTTTGTGTCGCATTGTTCAGGCAGGGAATAGTCTGTTTTATCAGTATGATTCCCTGGGTCGGGTGAGTCAGTACCAAGGCCTTTATTACTATTACGATGATGCCGATCGCTTGATTAAATCAGTCTATCCTTCCGGGCTTATCGTTTTTTATAGCTATGATATGAGTGGGCAGGTTAGCTCGGTATCAGTTGATCGGGGTGCGGGTCAGGAAGTTCTGGCTTATTCGATTCAGCATATCCCCTACGGTGGTATTCGTCAGGTTAAATATGGCAATGGTCTATTGATGCAACGTGATTATGATAGGGCCTATCGAGTGGTATCTGAGCAATTATCAAGCGTGTATAACAAACAGTATGATCGCTATGATGCGAACGGTCATATTTTAGTTCAATCGAACTTGTTGCAGGGAACCATCGATGAATATCAATATGATGGATTGAGTCGGTTACTATCAGAGCAGACCCGCCTGGGTCAGCGTGTCTATGGCTATGATCAATCGGGGAATCGTTTAACCGTTAAAGATGGGTTAGGAGAGTCTGTTCAATCGCTTGCGTATGCAAACGATAGCAATCATCTGCTTTTTATTGATGGTATTGCGGTTAGTTATGATGCCTATGGTAATCAGTTGAATAATACGCAGTATGATTTTTTGTATAACGCTCATGCCCAGTTGCGTGAGGTGTATCAGGCCGGTGGTCTGATCGTTGAATATGCCTATAACGCTATGGGGCAGCGTGTTAAAAAGACCCTGTCTGGGGCTGATGGTTATCAATATTTTTATGATCCGGCTGGCCATCTGGTAGCAGAGGCTGATTTATGGGGACGGGTATTGCGTGAATATATCTATGTGGGTGATCGCCTGTTGGCGCAGTATCAGGTTGATAGCGATGCCAATGGTCTGGATGATGTAAATGAACAAACAGTGATGGTATTTGCCGATAATGACCATGATAGTGTTTCAAATAATGATGAATGGTTTGTTATTGGCTCCGATGTTAATCAGGAAGATAGCGACCAGGACGGGTTTAATGACGGTCTGGAGATTGATCAGGGCACCAATCCATTAGCGGGTAATCAATATCCCGGTGATGGTGATATGAATGGTAATGCCAGTATTGATGTGGGTGATTATCTGTTGCTGGTCGATATTATTATGAGTGATCGTGTGCCGGACAAAAGCGATTATCTGCATGCTGATATCAACCTCGATGGGGTGATTGATCTACAGGATATGCTGTTATTAACAACACGCCTGCTGGATCTGTCCAGAGTTAAGGATTGGGTGTCATCATCACTTTCATGGTTGATGCCAGACAGCGTTCATGCCGCAACAAATTCTTATGGCTCGATTTATTATATCCATACCAATCATATTGGTGCCCCGCTTGTGTTGACGGATGAACAGGCCAACGTAGTATCACGGATAGATTATTGGGCTTTTGGAGAAGCTATTGTCAATGATTTTTCGGTGAATGCACCCATCTGTAATTTGCGTTATCCGGGGCAGTATTTTGATGCGGAGACCGCTCTGCACTATAACCATTATCGTTATTATGAACCTGAATCAGGTCGCTATTTGACAGCTGATCCGCGCGGCCAATCGCTTGATTTTTCTGATCCCATGCGACAAGTTGCAACTATGACAGGGATTGCAATACCTGCAAGTAAAGGTATTGCTTATTTAAACCATAGTTATAACTATGTTGATAATAATCCGCTTATGCATATCGACCCTACAGGAGAGGTTGATCCTGTTACGGGAGTTATTCTTCTTTGGAGCTTCCTTTATGTGTCTGAGGCGGGGGATTTGATTAGTGATGATAATGGGAATGTATGGGATGGTTATACCTCCCAAGATGGCGGAAAATGTTCTCTCCCGTGGCCATTAGGACCTATTGGTGATTCATGTTTTTCAGGGCGATGTCAGAAGCATGATGTTTGTTACGATAATAATTCCTGTAATTTATCATCATGGATATCTTCTGGTTTGGGTGGTTCCAAGTCTTGTAATAAATGCAATAGTGGTTTTTTTCAGTAGACCATTATCTAAGTGAATATTGCTTCATTGTTATCATGTTAATTATTTTTTGGTTTAGGTGGCCCTATGTATGGTGAGATCGAGATATGAATCACTCTCCTCTAACTGAGACACGCCGTGAATACATCCGTGTAGGCTCCATGCCCGCGTCCATGCGGGCAACGGTCTCTGTTAGAGGAGAGCAATGCATCCCTCTTGAGTTAGTGAGATGGTAATGAAGGCGTTTGTTGTTTTTATATTAGCTATTAGTATTTTCGGATGCAAAGAGTCAAGTTTTACATTGTCATTGGGTTCTCGGCTTCCCGGTTGGTTTCATGTTAACAGTAATGTTTCTCGTGAGGAGTTGAAGTTAACTATGGACTATTACCTTAATCCATGGGAAGCGGAAGTGATTTTTACATTATATGGGAAGGATGGGAATGAATTATCTAAATTACGATCTGATATTTCCAGGATACCGCTTAAATTGAAAAATTCACCAACAGGGTACCCTAAGCATTATCCTATGTATCAAGTAATTACAATTAATGGAATTACTGAGATAATTGAACACAGAAAAATGGAGTCTGTTTTTTATATTACGGATGCCCCAGCGGTGTGGAAGGCGTTGGGTGTGGTGCAGGAGTAATATGGTTCTTCAAGTAAAAAGCAATGGATCATCATGGCTGTTGTGCCTGGGCTGTTATCTATTCGCAGGTCTGATCTATCTCTGGCCGCAATATACCTGGCAGCTTGAATATCGATTGTTTTATCTGCTTGTCTTGCTGTTATTGTGATTTGCGTGTTTTAGTTATGTGATTTATCAACAGGGTTGGAAACAGCGGTGGTTTTGGTATTGTCTACCCTCATTTATATTATTATTGTTACCCTGGTTGGAGGGGTTTTTAGCTGTGATTTTGTGGTCTATTTCCGGGTTTAGTTAATCAATATAATAATATGATATTCATCGAAAAAATATGCCTGGTAAGTTCGAGACATGAATCACGCTTCTCTACCAGAGACACGCCGTGAATACATCCGTGTAGGCTCCATGCCCGCGTCCATGCGGGCAAGGGTCTCTGATAGAGAAGCGCAATCCCTGTCTCTTGAGTTAACAGAGCAGTAATGAGTAGTTATATGAAAATATTATCAAGGATAGTTATTGTATATTTGGCATTGATTTTAACGGGGTGTCTTGAATCAAGCTTTGATTTATCGGATGAATCAAGGCTGCCACGATGGTTTTCAATTCCTGAAGGAGTATCCCGGAGTGATGTGAAGGTAACGCTTGATTACTATACAGATGGTGAGGCTGTTTTTAATTTTTTGGCTCTTCAGGAAAAAACATTTATCCGAGAAAAACTATCGGGTGATACATTGAAAAATGGGCCGCTTAAATTGAAAAATCCACCAGCAGGGTATCCTAAGCATTATCCCATGTATCAAGTAATTACAATTAATGGAATTACCGAGATAATTGAACACAGAAAAATGGAGTCTGTTTTTTATATTACGGATGACCCAGCGGTATGGAAGACGTTGGGAGTAGAGCAGAGATAATAATGGACATTTATTGTTTTTAGTTGTTAACGATGCAATAGTGCTTTTTAACTTTAGCGGGATAAAGAGACAATTATGTTAAAGCATTTTTTTACATTAGCGGTTTTAATTGTTGTTTTATCCTGTAACTTATCAGGATGTGTGGAAGCAAGGTTTGAACTCAGCTCTGAAAGTAGACTGCCAAAATGGTTTGATATACCAGAAGGTATGTCACGAGATGAACTTAGGGTAACAGTTGATTACTATATTAAATCTAGTGGCGGAGAAGCGGTTTTTAAATTGTATGGTGATAATGGTACGAGGCTTAAAAAAGTAAAAGGAGAAATGGGCATTTATCCTCTCCAGCTTAAAAATCCACCGGAAGGTTCACCGGAAAATTATCCGATGTATGAGATTGTTATTGTTGATGGTGTAACTGATGTTATTGAGCATCGAGAGAGAAGTAATATTTTTCATATGACTAACGAACCGGCTATTTTGGAAGAATTTGGCATCCGTCAATAAATTTTTTTTATTAAGATTGATGTTATCAGTTTTTTTAATCAATCTTTCCGGGTGTCTTGAATCAAGTTTTGAGCTTGCAGATGAATCGAGATTACCGCGGTGGTTTCATTTATCACAAGACACCATGCGATCAGAGTTATCTGTGAAGATGGACTTGTATAGTACTTTTAGTGGTGGAAAAGCAGTGTTTGCGTTAAATAAGTCAGGAAAAATATTAAGCATTAAAGAATATACGGTGACAACAGAGGATCAACCTGGAATTAGAACTATGTGGTTGAAAGATCAACTTGAAGGATTTCCAAGGGGCTATCCACGATATAAAGTTGTAACAATAAATGAAATAACAGATGTTATTGAATTGAGAAAAATGGAGCCTGTTTTTTATATGACTGATGATCCAGTGGTATGGAAGGCGTTGGGTGTGACGCAGCAGTAATGTTTTCTGGACATTATGCTTGATTTTGATTAAATTGATTAAATTAATCGTTTTAATCAAAATTAGATAGGTGTTTTATGGATGTTTTAAATGCGAGTGATGCTAAGCGTGAATTTGGTGAGATGTTATTAAAGGTTCAAAAGACACCGGTGAGGATAAATAAAAATGGCAAACCTGTTGCTGTTGTATTATCTATTGCGGAGTATGAACAATTGGCGTTGTTACGTGAAGCACAGTTGAAATTAGCGATTGAGGAGGGGATTGCTGATATCGAAACGGGGCGTATTACTGATGGTGCTGCGATATTTAAAAGGTTACGCGATCAAATTTCTTAATGTCAGTATATATGCAATATACATTAACACGAAAAGCAGAATCTGACCTGGAAGGAATTATAGATTTTGGTGTAAGTCGTTGGGGGGTATCTCAAACACTCAAGTATTTGGATCAACTTCAGAAATGCATACAAATGCTGGCTGAAAACTCTTCCATTGGAATAAAACGCGATACGTTATCAGCAGGCCTTTTTAGTTTCCCTTATGAAAGTCATATTTTGTATTACATACAAGCATCGAATGGTGTGACTATAATCAGAATTTTGCATGGTAGTATGGATGCAATGAAACATATGTGATATATGCGTTCTAAGGAAATTATTCAGGTGATTTCTGTAAAAAATCAGATAAAACCGTTAAGTTATTTTTACACTTTTGCCCATTATTTAACGCTTGATTCTTTTCTTAAAATCATAACTCATTAATAATAAATGCATTTATTTTTTTGGCATCAATGTTGCTTACTTTCTTATGTGTAAGTTTATAGTATATTTTTTCAAGATGTAGAAGTTAAGGAGTAAAGCGATGAAAAAAGGAATCTTATTTGTTATAGCACTGGGGCTTGCCCCTTTATCCCAAGCGGATGATAGTGTTGCTTCACCTTACAATCAGGCTATTGCCTTTGATTCCGAGGTTGTTGTATCACAGGTATCATTACCACCATTATCAAAACCTGTACCACCTATTATTTGGTCATTTGGTTTAGGCATGGTTGGTTTACTGGCACTGGCTAAATGCCGAAAATCTGTATAGTTTTACGTAGGACATCATATTTGGGGGTAGCTGTTAAGCTACCTTTTTTTTGCCTGTTGTTCTGGTGACCCTGGAAGGTAAGATATTGACTAATGGTCATGACTTTACTCCTTAAC
>JAADJB010000033.1 GCA_013151035.1 Gammaproteobacteria bacterium | reverse complement strand
ATGATGGGGGGTGGTGGCATGATGGGGGGTGGTGGCATGATGGGAGGTGATGACGACGATGACGATGATGACGATGACGGCGATGACGGCGATGACGGCGATGAAAATAATAATAGCTGTAATACCGTCCTGGTCACGGCAGAACTGGATGATCGCAATCTATACAATCCTCAAGACCCAAATAGTGAAGATGTTATCCTGGCTACCCTTGGTGCATTTCAATATGCCAGTTGTTCAAACTGTGATTATGAAGATATAAGCAATCTAACACTGGGTAATGGGCAATATAACGAGATATCCATCAATCAATATGGCACCTTAACCTTTACCGATAGCAATGCCACCTATCTCATTAATGAACTGGAGATTGGTCAAAATGCTACCGTAACCCTGGCTCCTGGTGATTACTATATTAATGAATTCGATATATCATCATCAGCTACCCTGATTATTTCGCCTGAGGGTATCGTCAATATTCATATTGGTGATGATCTTGATATACACGAAAATGGTCAATGGAATACCAATGGCAATGCCTCTGATTTATGGATAAACCTCTATCCTGATGCCGAGGTAGAGATCAAACAAAACGCCATTATCAAAGGCTTGATTGTTGGTGAAAGCGCCGATGAGGTTACCCTTGAGTCAGGGGTTAATCTCACCGGAGCCATCCTCATTGGCGGTAGTGTTGACCTGCAATCCGGTGTTAATATCGACTTTACTGCCGAGGTTGCCCAGGCACTTCTCGGACAGGCCGTTGTAGAAAATAGTAGCTGGACGGAAAACTAATTATGGCTCCAGATCCAGTTCCTTGATTTTACGCGTCAGTGTGTTTCTACCCCAGCCGAGTAAACGTGCGGCATCCTGTCGTCTACCCGAGGTATATTTTAATGCCGCTTCTATCATCACCCGCTCAAACAAGGGTGTTACCTCATTAAGGATACCTTCATTACCGCTACTCAATTGCTGTTCTGCCCAGTTCTTTAAACCCTCATCCCATGATCGGAGCGATACCTTTTCTACACCACCCTCAACCTTTAATTCCGGTGGTAGATCCTCAATCTGAATCTCCTGACCCGATGCCATGACCGTTAACCAACGACACAAATTTTCCAACTGCCTGACATTACCCGGCCACTCTAACTGACTCAAGTAATTCTCCGTCTCAGTTATCAGGGATTTGGCTTCAACACGCAGTTCATTAGCTGCCATGATTAAAAAGTGCTGCATTAATATGGCAATATCCTCTCTACGCTCACGCAATGCCGGCATGTGTATACGAATCACATTCAAGCGATGAAACAGGTCCTCACGGAAGAGTCCATCCTGCACCCGTTGTTCGATATTCTGGTGAGTAGCCGCAATAATACGCACATCAACCTTAACCGGCGTGTGTCCACCCACACGATAAAATTCACCATCGGCAAGCACACGCAATAAACGCGTCTGCAATTCAGCAGGCATATCACCAATCTCATCGAGGAATAAAGTACCGTTATCAGCCTGCTCAAAACGCCCGATACGTCGCGCCTGCGCACCTGTGAAGGCCCCCCTTTCATGACCAAACAATTCCGACTCGAGTAAATCCTTCGGTATTGCCGCCGTGTTTAATGCAATAAAGGGCTCATTGGCGCGCGGACTATGGCGATGCAATGCCAATGCAACCAACTCCTTTCCTGTTCCTGATTCACCATTAATGAGCACAGTGATATTAGAACGAGACAAACGCCCAATTGCCCGAAACACCTCCTGCATCGCAGGTGCCTCACCGATAATCTCGGGCACCTGTTCTATTACCAGTGCTTCATCACCCGCAACTTGTTGTCTACGCCGATGTTCAGCGGCACGTTTCACCAACGCAACCGCCTCATCAATATCAAAGGGCTTGGGTAAATATTCAAAGGCACCACCATGATAGGCAGAGACCGCACTATCAAGATCGGAGTGTGCTGTCATAATAATCACTGGCAACTCAGGAAAGTGTTGCTGTATATCACTTAATAACTCCAGCCCATCAATTCCCGGCATACGAATATCCGAGATCAGGACATCCGGCTGATCCTGTTCCAGGGTATCGATAATACCACTGGCCGATTCAAAACAGAGCACCTCTATCCCCGCCTTTTTCAAAGCCTTTTCCAGCACCCAGCGAATCGAATGATCATCATCGATCACCCACGCCTTAATTAATTTACTCATCTTCTTCACTCTCCAACGGCATCTGTATTCTGAACACGGTATGACTAGGTTCACTCTCACATTCAATCAAACCACCGTGCAGATGAATCAACGACTGTGCAATACTTAAACCTAAACCTGTCCCCTCGGCACGATCCGTAATCATTGGATAAAAAACCTTTTCGATCATTGCCTCGGCAATACCTGGCCCATTATCAATAACTTCGATTCTTACCACTAACTTATGTCGTTTATGACCAATAGTAAACTGACGTTGCGCCCGGGTTCTAAGCGTAATACAACCCGCCTCACCCGTGCTCTCTATTGCCTGTGCTGCATTTCTAACCACATTTAATATGGCTTGTATCAATAATTCCGGTGCGGCAAAAAAATCAGGAATACTCGGATCATAATCCCGAGTAATATCCAGACCCTCACGACCTTCTGCCAATACCAGGCTACGCACATGCTCCAGTATTTGATGAATATTAACCTCGACCCTTTTCGGTAAACGATTAGGGCCCAACATACGATCCACCAGACTACGCAGACGATCTGCCTCACCAATAATAATACGGGTATATTCCCTCAGCTCATCACTATCAAGCTCCATCTCCAACAACTGTGCCGCACCTCTTAAACCACCGAGCGGATTTTTAACCTCATGTGCCACACCTCTTAATAACTCTCGCGCAGCATCCTGTTGCACTAATAAATTTTCTTCTCTGGATATTTGTATGTGTCGATCCACCTGTGTCAATTCCAGTAATAGCACCGTATCACACTCAGGCTCAAGCAAGGGCGTTACCGTCCAGTCCACTGTCAAACGCTCACCACTCGATAACTCCAGTGATAATTCACGCTCAGTATAGGGATGTTTTCTAGTTAAGGCTCGTTGTAGATGATAATCCTGCTGTGCAATATTCTTGATCAACTCACCTAAACGAATACCTGCCACACGACTAAAACTATATGCCAGCATATGCTCACCCGCTGGATTGATATATAACAAACGATAATCACTATCCAGCAAAATAATGGCTGTTGTTAAACCCTCAAGAATACGTTTTTCACCCTCTTTATTTAACATAAAAAAACTTCATCCAGGCTTCCTGAACAAAACCGAGTGTTTTCTTATATAGAATATATTTTGCTCACTCTCAATTAATAACTTACCATCACTATCCAGCAAGCGAATACTTAACCGGTGCTCACCCCGATCGATATTACTCAACGCATATTGTGCCTCTGTTAGCTCATCAACCAACACCTTATCATCCAGTATGATTTGATAGAAATGTCCCTTTTTCTTTTTCAAGGCAGGAACAGTGCTAAACTGAATATTAACAATCCCCTCCTGACTACGGATTGTTTGTTTATTTAATGGACTAAGCAAGGTCAGTTTTTGATAAACAAAATCGGTAGGATGCTTATCAGATTTCAGCTTCCGTTTTACTACGGGTGCCTTATAGGTATAAGTCGTCACCGGTTTTAATTTTATCGGCTCGGAACCTGCCATAGGACGATCACTAAACATGACATGTCCATCAGCATCAATACCTTTATAAATCTCGGCATTAGCCAGCAATGGCAATAATAATAGTAGCCATAAACCTATCGAGTTTTTCTTCATTGATAATCTCCAGAACATGGTGCGTAATACGCACCCTACCTTAAGGCAATGGCAAATAGTGTGCGCTGTCCTCCATTAAAAAGCAAAAAAAAACGCCTCCATCTGAAGGCGTTTTTTATCTACAGCCAATCTGTTACAAGCTGTAATACATATCAAACTCATCAGGATGAGTTGTCATGTTCAAACGAGTGACATCTGCCATCTTCAATTTAATATAGGCATCGATCGTATCATCTGTAAATACACCACCTGCAGTCAGGAACTTACGATCCTTATCCAGCTCTTGCAGTGCCATCTCGAGAGAAGTACTCACGGTCTTGATCTTCTTCTCTTCTTCTGGTGGCAGATCATAAAGATCCTTATCCATCGCTTCACCCGGATGAATCTTGTTCTTGATACCATCAAGGCCTGCCATCAACAAGGCAGCAAATGCCAGGTATGGATTCGCTGTTGGATCAGGGAAACGCACCTCAATACGACGTGCCTTGACATTTGAATCAAATGGAATACGCACAGAAGCAGAACGGTTACGCGCTGAATAAGCCAACATAACAGGTGCCTCAAAACCAGGAACCAGACGCTTGTAACTATTGGTACTGGCATTGGTAAAGGCATTTAATGCACGCGCATGTTTGAAGATACCACCAATATAATACAATGCCTTCTCGGACAGACCACCATACTTGTTACCTGAGAAGATATTCTTGCCTGCCTTGCCAATCGACATGTGAACATGCATACCACTACCATTATCACCCACTACTGGCTTCGGCATGAAGGTTGCTGTCTTACCGTAGATGTGAGCAATATTGTGTACTGCATACTTCAGGATTTGAACCTCATCAGCCTTCTTCAACAAGGTATTAAACTCGGTACCAATCTCACACTGACCGGCTGTGGCTACCTCATGGTGATGCACCTCAACCTTCAGACCCATCTCTTCCATTGCCATACACATGGAGGCACGAATATCATGCAGGGAATCAACGGGAGGAACAGGGAAATAACCACCCTTCACACCAGGACGATGACCAATGTTGCCATCTTCAAAGACGTGCTCTGAATTCCAGCATGCCTCATCAGAGTTCACCTTATAGAAGGAACCCTGCATATTCGATCCCCAACGCACATCATCAAGGATAAAAAATTCTGGCTCAGGACCAAAGAAAGCAGTATCACCAATCTTGGTTGATTTTAAATAAGCCTCGGCACGACGAGCAATAGAACGTGGATCACGCTCATAACCCTTCATGGTGCTTGGCTCCAGGATATCACAACGGATAATGATGGTTGGCTCATCCATGAATGGATCAATAAAAGCGCTGGTTGAATCAGGTAACAACACCATGTCTGATTCGTTAATACCCTTCCAGCCAGCGATGCTTGAACCATCAAACATCTTGCCTTCTTTAAAGAATTTTGCATTAACGACATTCGATGGCATCGTTACATGCTGTTCTTTACCAATGGTATCTGTAAAACGAAGATCAACAAACTTGATCCCCTTGTCCTTAATTTGCTTGATAACTTTAGTTGCGGACATTGTGCCCCTCCAAATATTATTTTAGAAACTCTACTTAATAGTGCATAAATTATGCCATATATGCCTAAGCTACGAAATCAAATAGTTACATTTCTGATCAATCAGAAATCAGTCATAAACGACCTAAAAAGGGGCGCAGCCTCCTCTATAGGCGCTATTTTGATGCAAACCCGCTTAAACAGGTTTAGCGATAATATACCTTCACTTCTCCAACCACAACCAATTCACGCGCCTTCTCGACCAGTTGCGATGATAAATCATCAGCTGACTCAATATTATCCAGTAGATGAATAGGTAAAACCACATCAATATGCACCTTACCACTCAGATAATGCAAGGTGATTTTTTTTATCTGATCAAAATCAATAATACCCGACCACTGCTTTTGTAAATCTTGCGTCACCTCAGCACGTAAAGGCAAACCCTCCGAAGGTGAATTTTCCTCATCATCCTCTGGATCAATATGCACCGTCACATCAGAGATATCCTCAAACTCCCCCTGCAAACGAAGACGCACCGCCTCGCCAATCTGATGCCCCTCCGAGACACTCAGGGTTGAATCAACCTGTAGATGTAGATCAATCAAGACATCACCGCCACTACGTCGACTCCTCAACATGTGCAACGAACGGACACCGTAAATATTCAAAATAGCAGCGCGAATCTCATTAACCTCATCCCTGTTCAAGGCCGTATCAATCAACTCATACAAACTATTCATACCCAGATCAATAGCAATTTTTGCAATCATCAAGGCAACACCCACCGCAGCAATCGCATCCAGATACGCCAAACCCGACATCGTACCTAGGATGCCCACCAACACCACGATAGAAGAGATGGCATCCGAACGATGATGCCAGGCATTCGCCTTTAATATAGGTGAACGCACCTTGTTAGCAGCATTCATCGTATACCAATATAAGGCCTCCTTACTCAATACCGATATAATAGCGATCACCAGGGTCAACGCACCAGGTATCAATAAGGTTTCCGGATGGAATAAACGACTCACCGCATCATAGGCAATCCCGATAGCAACCAGCAACAATAAAATACCCAGGGCAACGGTTGCCAGGGTCTCAATACGACCATGCCCATAAGGGTGATTTTCATCCGCTTCACGATGCGAGTGCTTTGCCGCATAGAGCACCATAAAATCAGTAATCAGATCAGAGAGCGAATGAATACCATCGGCAACCAACGCCTGGGAATGTAACAACCAGCCACCCATTACTTTGATAACGCTCAAAACCAAATTAACCAACAAACCAACAATGGTTACCTTGCGTACCTCCGGGTAATGTTTGGTCATCCTGTTCATTATTTTTCAGGAACCTCTTCCTGTATCGCCCTGACGGTAATAATAATCTCGTTATCCTGTTCCAGAGTATCAACAACTTCATGACCATGCACTCGGCACCAGGCCGGGATATCATGCAAGGCACCAGGATCAGTACAGGTGATTTCCAGTAAATCCCCCGTAGGCAAATCCTTAATCATATCCTGCGTTCTGATGACGGGCAGTGGACAAAGCATAAAACGCGCATCAATCTGATGAGTTATCATAGATACCACGCCTGCGGAAATTCGGATGCCGGCAAGGGTTTGACCTCGAACACCCGTTCCAGCCCGTCCACTTGCACCATCTTAACCTGTATCTGTTCGGCATCTTTACCCTGACTAAAGCGACCAATAATTCTGGCTGCCAGGATCAGATCCTCCTCACTCGCTGAACCATCAAGCAGAACCAATGGGCCATTAAAATCTATCACATGAAAATAGGTAAAACTCTTCTTATATCCCTCTAAGAATCGGTTTTCACCCTCTTCTCTTCCTACAATCAGCTTAAAATTAGCCGCAGGCCTGATATGTCTCCCCACTTTAAGCATCATAATGTCATCAATCTCATATTCCTTACAGCCCCGGTTTTGCCATAAATCAACCAGCTTATTACTGTATTTTTCATCCGTCAGAAAACAACAGCCCCCCGCTGGCTGGGCATAGTCCTCAAAACCAAAGTGCTTGGCTAAGGCTATTTGTGGCTTACGCGTTCGACCACTAAAACCGAGTAATTCCTCCCTTTTTACCCAACCCTCTCGTTCTGGCAAGGTTTCCGGGAGATTTTTTGCACATAAGGGTCGTAACAACCTGTCCTCAGCACCGGATTGAGCGGCAATCACCGGCATGGTGTCCTTACGTTGTGATTTAGGTCGTTGACCAACCACCTCTCCGGTAATAATAAAATCAAAATCATGCTCTTCAATCCACTCCTGAGCCTTCTTAACCATGAATATTTTACAATCTAAACAAGGATTTAGATTAGCACCATAACCATGCTTGGGATTGATCAATACATCCTTGTACTCTTCGATAATATCAACGATATGTAGTTTAATACCCAACTGCTCGGCTGACCACAGGGCATTATTACGTTTTGGCTTATTCTTATCCTTTTTGCGGATAGCATGAGTATGCCCCTCAACACAAAACCCCGTGTAGAAGTTAATCCCCTCCACATGAATGCCTTGTTCCTGCATTACCCTTGCCGCCAACAATGAATCCAGTCCCCCGGATATCAAGGCAACTGCCTTACGTTTTTTTGTCATACCATTACTGCCTCGTTAACTCGTCATTTGCTATTTGTTGTCATTCCCGCGCAGGCGCGAGGATGACAACTCAAAAGCTGATATTTTCATGTAATTCGACTATTCTAACAAAATCCACCTAATTTTCCCTCATACTAAAGTAGGGTTATTGGATTAATGCTGTTACAATCACGTCACAAGTAAATCTGTGTCCGCTGTTTTAGAGCGGGTACAGTGCATAATTTTACAAAAAATCTCAGTGTATATCTGATGGAGGAAACAATGAAAAATTATAAAATAGCCATACAAGGCATGATTTTAGCGACCGCCCTAGGTGCAACTACCGCTAATGCTGGTATTTACGTTGGTCTGTCTTATGGGCAGGCGAACGTTGATGATAATACGGTTGCCGGTCCGGTAAAAGAAAGTGGTACCGGCTGGAAATTTTCCGGTGGTCACGACCAGCTATTTTCTGAAATCTTTGGTTTTGATACTGGTTGGGTTGATCTTGGTGATCAAAATGAAAGAAGCGCTACTAAGGCAATCGACATGGAAACCGAAGGTTTTTACTTTATGGGGACTGCCAGCCATTACTTCAACAAAGACGTCAGTGTCTTTGCCAAGGGTGGTGTCATTTTCTGGGATCAGGATCTGCGTGATACTCTCACCACACGTAATGATTCCAACGATGGCACCGACCTTGCCTTTGGTATTGGCATGCAATACGGCATCAACTCTGTCCTTCAACTACGAGCAGAATGGGAACGTTACAACACGGCTATTCCTGTCAGCATGTTTAATGTCGGTATTGCTCTCAAATTCTAAAAACCTTGCTTGCCCGGTGCCGCTCCCGGCGGCACCGGTTATCACTGATAACCTTTTTGTACTGCATACTCAATGACTAATCCCGATGTAAAAACCTTTCAGGGCCTGATAATGGCACTGCAGCAATACTGGGCCAAACAAGGTTGTACACTGATACAACCGCTTGATATGGAAGTGGGTGCCGGTACCTTTCATCCCTCCACTTTTCTGCGCTCGATTGGCCCTGAACCCTGGCGTGCTGCCTATGTGCAACCCTCCCGACGACCCACCGATGGGCGCTATGGCGAAAACCCTAACCGGCTGCAACACTATTATCAATTTCAGGTTATCCTCAAACCCTCCCCGTTAAAGATCCAGGAGTATTACCTGGAATCATTAAAGCAACTGGGCATTGATCCTCTTGTTCACGATATCCGTTTTGTTGAAGATAACTGGGAATCCCCTACACTGGGTGCCTGGGGTCTGGGCTGGGAGGTATGGCTCAATGGTATGGAGGTCACCCAATTCACCTATTTCCAACAAGTCGGTGGACTGGACTGTCGTCCCGTAACCGGTGAAATCACCTACGGGCTGGAACGTATCGCCATGTATCTGCAAGGTGTAGAAAGTGTCTATGATCTGATCTGGACTCATGGCCCGGATGGCCCTGTGACCTACCATGATGTCTTTCATCAAAATGAAGTCGAGATGTCGACCTACAACTTTGAACACGCCAATATTGAATCGCTGTTTCAGTGGTTTGATACCTGTGAAAGTGAAAGCCAGTCACTCATTGAACAAGGTTTACCGCTACCGGCCTATGAAATGGTACTCAAGGCCTCACACACCTTTAACCTGCTGGATACACGCAAGGCCATTTCTGTGACCGAACGACAACGTTATATATTACGCGTTCGCTCCCTGTCCCGAGCCGTCGCCCAAACCTATTATGAAAGCCGTGAAGAAAAAGGCTTCCCGATGTTAAAATCGTCATAAACCGAGCATTAAAATGACCAACGAGAATAATGATTTACTCATAGAGATTGGTACCGAGGAACTTCCTCCCAAGGCACTGCAACGGTTATCCACTGTCTTTGCCAATGAAATCTGTCAAGCACTGGATAAAGCAAAACTGAGGTATAGCACCAGCAAAAGTTTTGCCACACCCAGACGACTTGCCATTCTGGTTTCAGGCCTGCAATCGGCACAAGAAAGTCAGGAGGTTTTACGCAAGGGCCCTGCGCTTGCGGCTGCCTTTGATGACGAGGGTTGCCCAACCCGGGCGGCTCTTGGGTTTGCAAAATCCTGTGGTGTTGAGGTTGAACAACTAGAACAGCAAACCGAAAAAAAAGGGACCTGGCTAGTTTATCGTAATACCGAACAAGGACAGACTACAACAGCACTCATACCTGATATTATTAAAAATGCATTAAACAAACTCCCTATTCCCAAGCGTATGCGCTGGGCTGATAAAAAAGATGAGTTTGTGCGTCCGGTACACTGGGTTCTGATACTGTTCGGCGATGAGGTCATCGAGACCAATATTCTTGGTATTGACTCCGCTCGTGAAACCCACGGTCATCGCTTTCATCACCCTGCACCTATTCGTATTGATCAGCCAGCCAACTATGAATCCATACTGGCTGAACAGGCATGGGTTATTGCTGATATGGATAAGCGCAAAGCAAATATTCTGCAACAGATTAATGCCACCGCAAATGAACTGAAGGGCACAGCCCATATTGACCCAGATTTATTGAATGAGGTTACAGCTCTGGTTGAATGGCCGGTAGCCATACATGGCAGTTTTGACGAGGCCTTTCTTGAGATCCCGGCGGAAGCACTAATCTCATCCATGCAAGATCATCAAAAATATTTTCCTCTACTGGATCAGGATGGAAAACTATTGCCTCACTTTATTACCATTGCCAATATTGAGAGTAAAGATCCGGCACAGATACAATCCGGTAATGAACGTGTTATTCGACCTCGCCTCGCCGATGCCGTCTTCTTCTGGCAGCAAGATAAAAAACAAAGTCTGGCACAGCGCGTTGCTGCCCTGGATAATATTATCTTCCAGAAAAAGCTAGGTAGTATTGGTGCCAAACAAAAACGTGTCGCTAAACTGGCACAGACCATTGCTAGTCATATCGGTGCCAATACAGAACATGCTCAACGTGCAGCACAGTTAGCAAAATGTGATCTTTTAACCGATATGGTGGGTGAGTTCCCTGACCTGCAAGGCACGATGGGACGCTACTATGCGCTGGAAGATGGTGAGAATACCGAGGTTGCTAATGCACTGAACGAGCAATATATGCCACGCAATGCCGGTGGTGAATTACCCGTATCCGCGATTGGTCAGACCCTTGCCCTGGCAGATCGTATTGATACCTTGATCGGGATATTTTCCTTAGGTCAGGCACCCACGGGAGATAAAGATCCGTTTGCATTACGCCGTGCAGCACTGAGTGTATTGCGTATTATTATCGAGTGTGAACTGGATCTGGATCTACAGGTATTATTACAACAAGCCGCCGATCAACTGGATGCTGATTTACACGATGATCAATTAGTGGTCAGCGTTTTTGATTTTATGCTGGAACGTCTACGTGCCTGGTATGCAGAAAAGGGAACACGCCCGGATATCTTTGAATCGGTCTATCAACTTAAACCCGTACGCCCTCTGGATTTTAATCAACGCATCCTGGCTTGTAATGAATTTATTAAATTACCTGAGGCCGAGACCCTGGCTGCCGCCAACAAAAGAATTCGTAATATCCTGCGCAAAACCGATGAAGCCATACCCGCTCAGGTTAATAGTGACTTATTAAAGGAAGCCGCTGAACAAAGATTATTCGCAGCCCTGGAGGCACTTTATCCTCAGGTCACACCGATGCTGGAACAAGGTGATTATACCCGTGCACTCACTACCTTAGCTGAGTTGCGTGACCCTGTTGACCAATTCTTTGATCAGGTCATGGTGATGGATAAAGATGATGCCCTACGCGGCAATCGCCTGGCACTATTAAATCAACTGGCAGACCTGTTTCTACAAGTTTCTGATATCTCTGTCCTACAATCAATCAGTGATTAAGGAACCTTAAAATATGAATGAGACAAACCATAAAAACAATTACTCTTCCATGCTGGAGGCGGTACAGGCATTCCATGACAAACATCAGTTCAAGGAAAAGGGTGGTGAAGATATGCCCTACCGCATTGCCTTGATGTCAGAGGAACTCGGTGAGATTGCCGCCTGTGTGACAAAGGGAAAAGGCATTGATGAACTCTCGGAGGAATGTGCCGACCTGTTAATCCTAATTATGGGTACCGCCATCGCTGCCAACTTTGATTTGAACCAGGCCTTCTGGAACAAGATGGAAAAAATTATGCAACGAGAATCACGCATGATTGATGGTCGCATTCGAGTATCGGAATTCAGGGATTGCTAATGGCAAAAAAACTGATAATTCTGGATCGGGATGGTGTTATCAATCAGGATTCAGATGACTTCATCAAATCCCCGTCAGAATGGATACCCATTGATGGTAGCCTCGAAGCCATTGCACGCCTAAACCACGCCGGTTATCGTGTTGTGATCGCCACCAATCAATCCGGTATTGCCAGAGAACTTTTTACCCTTGATACCCTCATGCGAATCCATGAAAAGATGCATTGTGCGCTTGCCGGGCTCGGCGGTAAAATCGAGGCGATATTCTTTTGTCCACACGGGCCAAAAGATCACTGTGATTGCCGTAAACCTAAACCGGGACTGCTGCATAATATTGCCAATCGCCTGCACGTTGATTTGCATCAAACCCCTGTCATTGGTGATTCATTACGTGATTTACAAGCCGCTGAAGCCGCTGATGCACAAGCCATTCTGGTGCGCACAGGAAAAGGAAAACGCACCCTGAACAAACTGGAAAATCCTGACCACTATCCTGTGTTTGATGATCTCGCCAGTTACACTAATTTTTTAATTAACCAGTAATGGTTGTTTGAATCCATGTTATTTGTACGCTCCCTGCTCTACTGGCTGGTTCTTGTTATATCCACCATCCTGTTTTCAATCCTTCTGATACCCCTCTACCTGATGCCTTTTTATGTGCGTATTCGTATGGACAGAGCCTGGATACATATCAACCTGTCGGCACTGAAATATCTCTGTAAACTGGATTATCAGGTTGAAGGGCTGGAAAACCTACCGGAAAAAAACGCCATCTTTCTCGCCAAACACCAATCTGCCTGGGAAACCATTGCCTTTCAAGCCTTCCTGCCTCCCTTGTCTTGGGTGTTAAAACAGGAACTACTACGAATCCCCTTCTTTGGTTGGGGGCTCGCCTGTATGGAACCGGTTGCAATCGATCGTAAAGCTGGTCGCCAGGCACTAAACCACATGATTAAACAAGGCTCAACCCGACTCAAACAAGGCCGTTGGCTCATGATTTTTCCGGAAGGCACACGCACCGCACCGGGTAAAAAAGCCATCTACCACCCCGGTGCTGGACTCTTGGCACAAAAGACCCACTCTCCGATTGTCCCCATTGCACACAACGCCGGTCTATACTGGCCACGCCGTGGTTTTATCAAACATCCGGGAACCATCCGGGTTGTGATTGGACCCTGTATGCCAACCACCGGCATGAAAGCAAAGGAAATTGTTAAAATGGCAGAGGAGTGGATTGAGAATAAGGTGATAGAGCTCTCTTAATGGTAGGGTGCGCATTGTATCTAGTTCCCATGGTCCTCCGTGGGAACTCATACCTCACTCGATACTTGTATACCACCATCTGCATTCCCACGCAGAGCATGGGAACGAAATAATATTTACCTTAAATATGCAATCTACACATCCAGGTTAGACACCCTCAAGGCATTCTCTTCAATAAATTCTCGACGTGGTTCAACGTTATCACCCATTAAGGTAGTAAACACCTCGTCAGCTGCCACGGCATCCTCAATACGAACCTGTAATAAACGCCGTGTCTCAGGGTTCATTGTCGTATCCCATAGCTGATCGGGATTCATCTCACCTAAGCCTTTATAACGCTGAATATGCTGTCCACGTTTTGCCTGTTGCAATAACCACTCGATCACTTGCTTGAAGTTATTGATTTGTAATTCTTTTTCTCCACGCTGAATATAAGCACCCTGCCCCAGCAAACCTTCCAGACGCGAACCCAGGCTCATCATACGTTCATATTCCGAGCTCTTAAAGAAACCGGATGAAAGATTTTGTTCTGCGCTTACAATGCCATAAGTTAAACGCTCGATGCTGATATTAAAAGCTTCATCCTCCGATGCCTGCATATTAAGGGCAAAACGATAACTTCTACCTGCTTGTTGATCGCTATTAACCCAATCCCCCAGGTTTTTACACCAATCCGTCATAAAGGCTTTATCAGATAGATTTTCTTCTTTTAAAACAGGGAGATAAACTATTCTCTCTAATAGCATTGCATCATATCGAAGACTTAAGCGCTTAATCATCGCCTCAACCGCCATATAGGCCTTGGCAAGGTCCTCCAACGCCTCTCCAGCAATACTGGGGGCATCGGCATTAACAAACAATTGCGCCCCATCAAGTGCTGTCTGTAACAACAGATTATTTAATGACTGATCATCCTTAACATATTGTTCTTGCTTGCCTTTTTTTACTTTATACAAAGGGGGCTGGGCAATATAGATATACCCTCTTTCGACTAATTCAGGCATCTGACGATAGAAAAAGGTCAGCAGCAAGGTACGAATATGTGATCCATCAACATCAGCATCGGTCATAATAATAATATGATGATAACGCAGTTTATCAATATTGAACTCCTCATGACCAATACCACAGCCTAAGGCAGTAATCAGGGTACCCACCTCCGCTGAGGATATCATCTTGTCAAAGCGTGCCTTTTCAACATTCAGGATCTTACCCTTTAATGGCAAAATCGCCTGATGTCTACGATCCCTGCCCTGTTTAGCAGAACCACCAGCGGAATCACCCTCCACCAGATATAATTCAGACAGAGCCGGATCTTTCTCCTGACAATCAGCCAGTTTTCCGGGTAAACCTGCAATATCCAGAGCACCCTTACGGCGTGTCATCTCACGTGCTTTTCTGGCCGCCTCTCTAGCCCTGGCAGCATCAACAATCTTTGAGGTAATCCCCTTTGCCTCTGCTGGTTGTTCTAGTAAAAACGCCTGTAACTGCGCAGACATCGTTGATTCTACTATGCTTTTTATCTCAGAAGAGACCAACTTATCCTTCGTTTGTGAAGAAAACTTAGGATCTGGAACCTTTACCGATAAAACCGCTGTAAGCCCTTCTCTGGCATCTTCACCGGTTAAAGAGACCTTAGCCTTCTTCGCCAGACCTTCTTTTTCAATATACTGATTCAAGGTTCGAGTGAGTGCCGAACGAAAACCCGCTAAATGAGTACCGCCATCCTTTTGTGGAATATTATTGGTAAAACAAAAGATATTTTCCTGATAAGAATCGTTCCATTGAAAGGCAACCTCAACCCCTACATCCTCTTTCATCGTATCAAAATAAAATACACTGGGATGTAGAGGCGTTTTATTACGATTAAGATGTTCAACAAAGGCCTGAATTCCGCCTTTATATTCGAAGGTATCCGTCTTATCACTGCGTTCATCATTTAAACGAATACAGACACCGGAATTTAAAAAAGAAAGCTCTCTTAAACGCTTAGCAAGAATATCATAATGAAATTCAATATTAGTAAAGGTGTTAGAGCTAGGCTTAAAACGAATACCTGTACCCGTTTTATTTGTTGAACCCGTTGATTCTAAAGGCTTTACTGGTTCTCCATAAGAATATTCCTGCTCATAAACCTTACCGCCTCGATTAATAACAAGATTTAATGACTCTGATAGAGCATTAACAACCGAGACACCCACACCATGCAAACCACCCGATACCTTATAGGAATTATCATCAAACTTACCCCCTGCATGAAGCACGGTCATAATAACCTCAGCAGCTGAACAGCCCTCTTCCGGGTGAATATCAACCGGAATACCTCGACCATCATCAGAAACCGAAACCGAATTATTAGTATGTATCGTGACATCAATCTGAGAACAATGACCCGCAAGCGCCTCATCAATCGAGTTATCGACTACCTCGAATACCATGTGGTGAAGACCTGTGCCATCATCGGTATCACCAATATACATACCGGGGCGCTTACGAACCGCATCTAAGCCCCGCAATACCTTAATACTGGATGAATCGTAAGACGTATTATCACTCATGGATTATGCCTACCTAAAATATATAATTGACCAAAGATTCTCCGGTCATTGTAACACTTATACCCTGCTTACGCCGGTTTAACCTAAGAACGCTCAGATCTAAAATCAAACAACTATTCCATGTTTCACGTGAAACACTTTTTTCTGTGGAAGATCTAATAAAACAACATCCTCTTCATTAACAGTCGTAATAAAAACCTGGGCATTTAATTCAGCTAACTCACTTAAAACCCTACGACGATGCTCCTCATCCAATTCAGCGGATAAATCATCAACCAAAAACAAACACTGTTTGTTGGTTACATTTGAAAACAATACCGCCTGGGTGATTAACATCGCAATTGTTAATAACTTCTGCTGCCCCCGTGAAATATATTCTTGTACCGGTCTATCATTGATTGTAAGCACAAGATCGGCACGATGGGGGCCGTATCGGGTAAAACCCTTATCCATATCCTTATCTATATTATCTTGTAAATAGGCTTGATAATCACTTGATTCTGCCCATCCAGAGCGATACTGAATATCGACACTATCACAATCAAATATTTTTTTTATATTACATATCAATAAATTAGAGAAGTTATTAATATAGGATGATCTTAATTGATGTAATTTTTCTGCTGATTCAGATATCTCATTATCCCAAGCAGAAATCTGCGCCTGCCCTGCCCTGGTTCTTAAAACCGCATTCCTTTGTCGTAATGCCCGCATAAAGCGTTGCCAAACCAAAAAAAAGGAGGGTTCCACGTGAAACACTCCCCAATCCAGGAAGCGTCGCCTGAATTTAGGGCCCCCCTGCAATAGATTATGACTATCAGGGTCAATTAACTGAATGGGTATTTTGCTGGCAAGACTCGCTACCTGTTGTACCGACTGACCATTGATGTGGATTTTTTGTTTCCCTTTCTTACTCTCTATGCCAACCGAAAAAACGCCTTTGTTTGGATCATCGATTTTTCCATGCACAATAAAACTACTTGTCTCATGTTGTACTATTTTTTCAAATTTACGTGTACGAAAGGATCGGGCGTGGCCTAAATAATAAATTGATTCTAGAATACTGGTCTTCCCTGCCCCATTCGCCCCTACAAAATAATTAAATCCCTCGGATAATTCCAGATTCAGGGTTTTGAAATTACGGAAATTTTGAATAGATAGATATTTTAATGCCATATAACAAAGAACAAACTAAAGTCTCATCGGCATAACAACGTATTTATAAGCCTCTGTAACCGGTGATTTAACCAAACAACTGCTATTAGTATCACTTAATATCATCTGAACTTGATCTGAGGTTACCGCTGATAAAGCATCTAACAAATAGGTTACGTTAAAACCAATCTCTAAAGATTCTCCCTGATAATCAATTTCTATCTCCTCTTCAGCCTCTTCCTGCTCAGGATTATGCGCCTGTATTTTTAATAACCCGGATTCCAGTAAGAACCTGATTCCCTTATATTTTTCATTAGAAAGAATAGAGGTTCTAGTCAAAGCCTGACGCAAAATATCACGCTCAACAATCACATTTTTATCACCGCCTTTAGGAACAACTCGCTGGTAATCTGGAAAACGCCCATCAATCAATTTAGAGGTAAAACGTGTGTTTTCTGAATAAATACGAATATGATTACTACCAATCTCTACCTTTGCCTCACCCTCTTCTAATAAACGTAATAATTCCTGAATACCCTTACGAGGAACAATAACCTGGTAAGGTTCTTCAACATCATCTATCGCAATTTCAAAATCACCCAATGCTAAACGATGTCCATCAGTAGCCACTGTACGTAATCTTTCACTGGATAATTCAAACATTAAACCATTCAGATAATAACGAACATCTTGTTGAGCCATAGAGAAGTGCGTTGATTCTATTACACTTTTTAAATCTTCTTGTGCAATAACAAAGGATTTTGCACTCACAATATTTTCTACAATTGGAAAATCAGTTGCCGGTAAACAGGATAAGGAAAAACGACTCTTAGCTGAACGAATAATAATATGATCGTCTTTTTGACTAACATTAAGATTAGCCCCTTCTGGTAAAGTTCGACAAATATCCAGTAATTTACGTGCTGGTACCGTAATCTCCCCTTCTTCCTTAATCTCTGTTTCTACCTCGGAAGAAAGTTCAACCTCCAGATCGGTTGCTGTTAAATTTAATTTATTACCTTTGGCCTTAATTAATATATTTGCCAATATAGGCATAGTCGATCTACGTTCAACTACACCTGTTACATGTTGTAAAGGTTTTAAAAAGGTTTCTCGTTGAATTGTAAATTTCATATTCTTTCCTGATCTCTATATATTAATATAAGTATATTATATAAAACCTATTACTATTATTAGTCTCGCCGTTTTCTGTTGATAACCACAAAAACACCATTATTTTCAATTGGTTGCATATAGTAATAACCCCTATCATAAGCACCATTATAATATGTTGATAAAATGTTAACAAATTTGCTTAATGTTTGAATGAAAATATTACCCACAAGTTATCCACATCATGTTGATAGTGTTCTTAATAGGTTGTTATAGTCGTCCATTACTCTGGAATCACTTCCTCGTAATTCAACTACTTTCTTGCATGCATGAATAACGGTTGAATGATCTCTACCACCAAAGGCATTACCAATTTCTGGTAGGCTATGGGTTGTCAGTTCTTTTGCTAATGCCATTGCAATCTGTCGAGGTCGGGCAATGGATCGGCTACGTTTAGGCGATAACATATCTGAGATACGGATTTTATAATAATCAACAACGATTTTTTGTATGTTTTCAATGGATATTAATCGATCGCGTATCGCCAAAAGGTCCCTCAAGGCCTCTTTGGTAAAACTTAGATTAATGGCTTGATTGGTGAAACGGGAATTAGCGATAACTCGACGTAAGGCCCCTTCTAATTCACGAATATTGGATTGAATACGTTCAGCGATGAAAAAAGCAACATCCGAAGGTAGATCAATATTGGCCTGGTGAGCTTTATTCATCAAGATAGCCACACGTGTTTCAAGTTCAGGGGGTTCAATGGCCTGGGTCAGTCCCCAGCCAAAACGTGATTTCAGACGTTCTTCCAGGCCATTAACTTCTTTAGGATAACGATCACAAGTAAGAATGATTTGTTGATTACCTTCTAGTAAGGCATTGAAAGTATGGAAAAATTCTTCTTGTGACCGTTCTTTTCCAGCAAAAAACTGAATGTCATCAATGAGCAAGGCATCAACGGATCGATATAAACGCTTAAATTCATTAATGGTGTTATGTTGTAAGGCCTTGACCATATCACCAACAAATTTTTCAGAATGCAGATATTTAACTCGAATATTCGGGTTTTTTTCAATTAAAAAATTGCCAACGGCGTGCATTAAATGAGTTTTTCCTAAACCAACACCGCCATAAAGATACAAGGGATTGAAGGCCTTACCAGGATTTTCTGATATCTGTAAGGCAGCGGCACGCGCCATCTGGTTGGATTTTCCCTCAACAAAATTATTGAAAGTATAGCTTGAATTCAGGCCGTTATTGAGTGATGAAATATTAGTTATTGTGTTTCCGGATTGTATCGGTGTAACTAGATTAGTTTTTTTCTCAACTTGACGTGTGCCAATTTCAAGCTGGATATCAGGCACAAAATCAGTACAAAGATCTTTAATAACCTTTTGAATAATATCAATAAAATTATTATTGACATAATCCAGGACAAAACGATTGGGTGCTAATAAACGAATGGATGTTTGTTCTTCGATGGCATGTAATGGTCTTATCCAGGTGTTGAATTCCTGTTCAGGTAATTCATTTTCCAGACATTTCAGGCTTTTATTCCACAACATGACAGGCACGCAAAACCCCAGATAATAATTATTAATGGCAAGGAGAGAAAGTCTAAACCTGTTACGGTGAGTAATCCAGAATTAATATATTACATATCCTGTTAACCCAAAGTCTGCTCTTCCCCGATGCGGGTAATCCCCTTGACTCCCGTGAGCATACACACTAGAATTGCGCGTCTCCGGCACCACTCTGGATGGGGTGGTATGCTTCAACCTTATTAATTTTTAGCTATTGGCAGTCAACACGATGAAAAGAACATTTCAACCTAGTAACCTTAAGCGTAAACGCAATCATGGTTTTCGTGCTCGTATGAGCACAAAAAATGGACGTCTTATAATCAAGGCTCGTCGGGCAAAAGGCCGCGCACGTTTATCTGCCTAGAGTCATTGATAGCGCGGGCTGAAGACCTTTGTTAGTAGCACATCGTTTTCATTTTTCCAGATGCCAGCGTTTATTGAAGCCCTCTGAATACCGCAATGTATTTAACACAGGCATTCGTTTTCATGAAAAAACAATGCTGATTATTGCGACAAAAAATACATATGGGATATCTCGTTTAGGTTTGGCTATAGCCAAAAAAAATGTAAAAAAGGCGGTCGATCGTAATCGGATCAAGCGTGTAGCGAGGGAAAGCTTCCGTCATAATCAATCCATATTGAAGGGCATCGACATTATTGTTGTTGCTCGAGCAAATATGGCTAGCAATAACAATCAGGTATTGCAGAAAATATTGGAGAGGAACTGGGTGCGTATTCAATCATGCAAACAATTTTAATATTTCTGATCAAGATATACCGTTATTTATTTAGCCCATTACTGGGATCAAACTGTCGTTTTTATCCAACGTGTTCCAGTTATGCGATAACCTCTATTCAGCGTTACGGTGTGTTGCGCGGCTCATGGTTGATGATACGACGTATCGGTCGTTGTCACCCGTGGCATGAAGGGGGCATCGATCCCGTCCCGGAAAAACAGACTCATTCTCATTAGTAGGCCTATGGAAAATCAACGATTAATCTTATTTATTGCCCTTTCTTTTGTTAGCTTGATGTTATGGGATGCCTGGCAGAAGGATTATGCACCGCCACCTGAGATTGTTGTGGTACAGGATGCGGTAGAGCGGGGTAGTCCCATACAGATTGATGATCTGCCGGGTGTTGGGGGTGACGATATTGCGTTACTGGATGGCGCACCATCGGTCGATGTGGCACCTCTTAGAAGTGAGTTAAATAGCTTATCGCGTATCCATGTTGTTACTGATGTGCTGGATATAGAGATCGATACCTTAGGTGGCGATATTCGTTATGCGGGACTAAGAGATTATACGGTTGAGGTTAATGGCGAAAGCGAACCTTTTTCCTTAATGAGGGAAACCTTACCAGGGCTGTTTGTTGCTCAATCCGGGCTTAATTCTGCTGGAAAAATAAAGCCCAGTCATCATATTCGTTATCAATCTCGGCAGGATCAATATCAGTTAACAGCGGGTGCGGGTACATTAAAGGTCCCATTATACTGGACGAGTCCAGAAGGTCTGGAGGTCATCAAGACCTACACCTTTTATGAAGGCGAATACTTGATTGATGTGGAGCATCGGGTTCTAAATGAAACGGGTACGACATGGAAGGGTAATCAATACAGCCAATTACAGCGCTCTGAGCCCGATACTTCTGCAGACTCCAGATTTATTTATATCTATACCGGTGGGGTTATTTATAGCCCTGAGGATAAATATGAAAAAATAGCCTTTGATGACATGGTTGAGAAAAATCTGAGTAAAACGGTTGCAAATGGCTGGGTTGCGATGGTCCAGCATTACTTTTTTAGTGCCTGGATACCCGATAAAAATGAAAAAAACCTTTTTTATACCAAGGCGTTAAACAATCCACGCTATATTATTGGTAGTGTTGGCCCAAGTCAGAAGATTGAAGATGGTGGTGAGTTTTCTTTTAAACGTAAACTGTATATTGGGCCAAAGGATCAGGATAAGCTGGTAACAATTGCAGAGGGTCTGGAGTTGACCGTGGATTACGGGGTATTTACTGTGATTGCCCAGCCGATCTTCTGGTTGTTAAAGAATATTCATTCCATGGTCGGTAATTGGGGTTGGTCTATTATCCTTTTGACAGTATTGATCAAGGGGATCTTTTATAAACTATCTGAGACCAGTTATCGTTCGATGGCGAATATGCGTCGTATTACCCCACGCTTGAAGGCTCTGAAGGATCGTTTTGGCGATGACAAGCAGGGTATGCATAAGGCGATGATGGATATCTACAAGACCGAGAAGATTAACCCTCTTGGTGGTTGTTTACCTATTTTGGTACAGATTCCGGTATTTATCTCTTTATACTGGGTTTTACTGGAGGCAGTCGAGTTAAGGCAGGCACCTTTTATCTTCTGGATCAGTGATTTAGCAACAAAAGACCCTTATTATGTGTTGCCATTGCTTATGGGTATCTCGATGTTTATTCAGCAGAAGCTGAATCCACCACCGATGGATCCGATTCAGGCTAAGGTGATGATGTTGTTGCCCTTTATCTTTACCGTTTTCTTTGCCTTCTTCCCATCGGGTCTGGTATTGTACTGGGTCGTGAATAATGTTTTATCAATCTCACAACAGTGGGTTATTACCCGCAAGGTGGGGACGGGTAGTCATTCGTTAACATCGTAATATGGTTTATGCGTTTGATTTTTTTCTTCGATGATCTAGTATGTATACTAAGGGCGTAGAAAAAAGGCGATGTTCGTTTGAATAAAGGGTGGTGGTTATGAGTAATTTACAACAAGAAAGCATTAACCGAAGAATTTATGATCGTATCAGTTTGGGCGCAGAAGGTACCTTGAATTGTGACGGCCTGTATTATTTTGTAAAGACCTGTGATCTTTCGGCAGGTGGAACCCAGCTTGTTATTGAAACCGATACCTTGCCAAGCAAGGATAAGCTTTCTGTCGTTCGTTTTGATGGCCCTGGTTTTGGGGCTCTTGCCAGGATACTTTGGCATCGGTCAATCGGAGAGGGTACCTTTACCCTGGGTATGGAGTTTATAAAGGCTTTTCCATTATCCATGGAAGAAGCGAGACTTAATTAATTATTCGTTTTTCTCTCATAGCCCGATAGAATACGTGCTATGAGTAACACTACAGATACTATTGCTGCATTAGCAACCCCGCCAGGTCGAGGTGGGGTTTCAATTATTCGTGTCTCTGGCCCCAGGGTTCCTGATATTCAACAGCTGTTGCTGGGTAAAATATTGTCTCCCCGATATGCTGATCTTGTTGATTTTCTAGATCAACAAGGTGATCCCCTGGATCGAGGTATTGCGCTTTATTTTCCTGCACCCCACTCTTTTACCGGAGAATCTGTCCTGGAACTACAGGGACATGGTGGTCCTGTCATCATGGATATGTTGCTGGAACGCGTGCTTTCATTGGGTGTGCGTATGGCGCGGCCCGGTGAGTTTTCAGAACGTGCATTTATTAATGATAAATTGGATCTGGCTCAGGCTGAGGCAATTTCAGACCTGATTGAGGCGGGTAGTGTGCAGGCGGCAAGGGCGGCCTTGCGTTCCCTCAAGGGTGAATTTTCTAGTTATATACATGATTTGTTAGCAAAACTGGTGGAGTTACGCATGTATGTTGAGGCAGCGATTGATTTTCCTGAGGAGGAGATTGATTTCCTGGCGGATGAGGGTATTGTCAAGCAACTGAACGCACTGGAGCAGGCGCTTGATGAATTGATTAGTCGAACCGGGCAGGGTTGTTTGCTACGGGAAGGCATGACGGTTGTTATTGCGGGCTGTCCGAATGCGGGTAAGTCCAGTTTGCTTAATTGTTTGAGTGGTCGGGATAGCGCGATTGTTACTGAGCAGGCAGGGACAACCCGGGATATATTGCGTGAGGCGATTAATATTAATGGCTTGCCCTTGCATATTATTGATACGGCAGGTCTGCGTGAGAGCGATGATATTGTTGAGCAGGAGGGTGTGCGCCGTGCCTGGTCTGAGATTGAAAGCGCCGACAGAATATTATTGCTGATAGATGATAACAAGGGGTTTAGTGAGGAAGATAAAGGGATTGTTGATCGTTTTCCTCAGCATATCCCCTATACTCGTGTACTTAACAAGATTGATCAGACGGGAAAGAAGGCGGAGATACTGGAAGGCGATAATGAAACCAGTATTTTTTTATCGGCAAAAACAGGGCAGGGTGTTGATTTGTTACGGCAACATCTGGAGCAGTTAGTGGGTTATGAAGGACGGCATGAGGGTGAATTTATTGCTCGGCGCAGACACTTGGATGCCTTACGTCGAGCACAGTTATCAGTACAATCCGGGCATCAACAGCTCACGCAACAGCGTGCTGGTGAACTGTTGGCAGAAGAGCTACATCAGGCGCAACATGCCTTGAATGAGATTACAGGTGAATTTAGTAGTGATGACTTATTGGGTAGGATCTTTTCCAGTTTTTGTATAGGGAAATAATTTAGCTTATTTAAATAGTTGGATAAAGTATGGGTATAGAAACAGAATTAAAAAATCGTAGTGAATCAAAATGTGAATTGTGTGGTGCTACCGATGACCTCCGTGTGTATGAGGTGCCTCCGGTTGATACGGCTACAGTGGATCAATGTATATTGATTTGTAATACCTGTTATGAACAAATCGAAGCACCGGAAAAGGTTGATGTTAATCACTGGCGTTGTCTTAGTGATAGTATGTGGACTCAAGTGTCGGCGGTGCAGGTGATGGCATGGCGAATGCTGACTCGTTTAAGCGCAGAGGGTTGGCCGCAGGATCTGTTGGATACGTTGTATCTGGATGATGAAACAATGATATGGGCACAGGATGTTGTTGAAGGACAGCCCCCTGAAGATGAGGTCAGGCATATCGATAGTAATGGTGTGGTGCTTTCTGCGGGTGATACGGTTACATTGATTAAGGATTTAAATGTGAAAGGGGCAGGCTTCACTGCCAAGCGCGGTACAGCGGTACGCGGGATCTCTCTAGTGGCGGATAACCCGGAGCATATTGAGGGGCGAGTGAATGGACAAAAGATTGTTATTTTGACCTGTTTTGTTAAAAAATAAGACTTCACGAGTCATCCTCGTGCAGTAAAAGGAGATGGTCATAGTATGTATTTAAGAAGAGCGACACTTGTTTCTGCAATGATGGGTGTCCTGATGTTATCACCATCCCTTTATGCGGAAGACTGGGCTGATAAGTTTAGTATAACGGGCTTTGCCAGTGCTGCCTTTCAAAAGAGTAACTCAACAGAACCTTTTTACAATGATAGTGGGGCGGGTGTTACCGATAAGGGTAGCTGGTATGGTAATCGTATTGGTTTGAATATTAATGCGCAGATTAATAACAGGATAAGTTTGGCTACTCAGTTTCTTTCTTCCCGGTCAGAGGAGAATTATTCGGTTCATCTTGATTGGGGTTTTATTGCAATACGGGCAACTGATGAACTGACCCTGCGTGCGGGTAAACTCAAAAACCCTATCGGTATTGTTAATGAATACCGTAGTGTTGGTTATACCTATCCGTGGATTGTAGTACCACAGCTTTATTATGGTGAGGAGATGATTGGGGCAACGGTGACGCGAGAGGCTTATTCCGGTGCCAGTTTATACTGGGAGGTACCGACGGAGGACTGGCTATTAAGTGCAGATCTGTATGTGGGTCGTAATAGCCTGGAGTTTATGGATGTTAATAATGTCGTTGGTTTAACCGTTAATGGTGAGTGGAATGATCAGATCTTGTTACAGGGCTCCTGGTACAGGGGTACCATGGATGATACCTCCGGTAGCCTGCCATTAGTGACAGGCCAGCTACATTCAGTAAAAACTTTGGGTACGCGTATCCATATCGATAATTTTATTGGTTACCTGGAATGGGCTGATGTGGGTATGGGAGCTTTTCGTCAGGGTAAGGCGCGATCCTGGTATGGCACTCTGGGTTATCAATTCGGTGATATTATGCCGCATATATCCTACCAGTATTATGAGAAGGGTTTGGGTACAGCCAGTCCCGTTGAGCAATCAATGACAACGCTAGGTTTGCGTTATGACTGGATGCCAAATATGGATATCAAGTTTGAGTTGAGCAAGATAAGAACAGATCAGGGTACAGGTTTGTTTAAGAATGCACCGGGTAAGGATGTCAAGATGGTGGGTATTGCCGTAGATGTATTGTTTTGATGGAGCAGGGGGCAATGATACATAATAGAAAAGGATCTTGTTTTATATGGCCTGGTTTTATTCTTGCCATAGGACTGTTTTTTCATTCATTGGTATTAGCCGATATTGCTGTCATTACAAATCCAGCGACAGAGATTGATAGTCTTACCGTCAAACAGATTAAATCAATATTTATGGTAAGAAACAAAAAATTTCCAGATGGTAATAGTGTGATACCCGTTGATCAGAATGCGAAGAATTTGATTAGAATACACTTTAATAAACAGATCCTGGGTAGAAGTGAGAGTCAGATTAGAGCCTATTGGGGCAAGATGATATTTTCGGGTAAGAAAAAACCGCCGCGTATTGTAGGGGATGATAAGGAGGTCAAGGCCTATGTCTCGTCGACTATCGGGAGTCTGGGTTATATTGATAGCAGTAGTATCGATGATTCCGTTAAGGTGTTATTACGGGTTAAATAAAATAGCTTCCTATCAGGAAAAATTATTAACCTCTTTATGAAATCTTGAAATAACATCACTATTTTTTGTTAGTTGATAGCGTAGCTGTATATACAGTTTAATAATTATTTTTATACGTTGTTGTTGATCGGTGAATTTAATTGCCGCACGTTGACAAAGATCCTGAGGCCCCTCATTTTTAAATAGAACCAGTCCTTTTGCGGATAATTTTTTACAGAATTTTTTATAATCTTGCTGAATGACATCCTGTTTTTCCATACGTTGATAGAGTATAAATAAACTGCTTAATAACAGACTCAGGATAAATCCGACAGTCAGTATTTGGGAAAGATATTGCCATGAAGGTTGATCAATACCGAATTTTGATAATAGATTATTTTGCTGTTTTTGATTGTAGCCAACAATCCATTGATCCCACTGAAAGTTAAGTTTATCCCGAATAAAATTAATCTTTTCCAGCAGGGTATAAGTGAAATTATTATCCTGACCATAAAAATTATTGTTGCGTAATTTTGATACAGGAAATTGAATACGGTTGGGTGCAATATTTGCGGTGGGGTCAATACGCACCCAACCCATACTATCCATCCAAACCTCAGTCCACGCATGTGCATCCCATTGGCGAACAATAAAGTGGCTGGCGACCGGATTAAACTCACCCCCTTGATAACCGGTCACTATCCGTGTGGGTACACCCATCGCACGCATTAACAGAGTAAAGGCGGAAGCATAGTATTCACAATATCCCTGCTGATGTTCAAATAAAAATTCCTCAATAGCATGTTCCTGGGTAATGGGTGGTTCAAGCGTGTAGGCAAAATCATTATCACGAAACCAGGTAAGGACAGAATTAATCCTCTCTAATTTTGTTTGCGTACCCTGTTTTAGTTGCAGGGCTAATGTATTTATTCGTGGACTAAAATCTTTGGGTAGTTGTAGCGCCTGTTTGATTAACCAGGGATCTTTGTTTTTAGTCCGATAAAAAGGTGAGGATGATAGTTTGAATCGTTGTACGGATCGTAAAGGATCAATACTTCGAACCTGAAAGCCTTGTCGATAGAGTGCATTAACCGGGATGCTTGTTGGCATATCGAGAGCAAATATCCAGTATTGGTTATGGGGTTGCAGGGTAATATGGTAATTAATCTCCACACCGTGTGGTTGAATCATAGCCTGCATTTCATCAGGAAATTTTTGTTCATTAACCTTGATGGATGATGACCATTCACCGTGTGCGATGTGATCAAGAACCGAGCCACGCCAGTAACGCATACTCGGTATTGGGGTTTGATCAGTGAATTCAACATAAAAGGCAATAGCGGGTGATTGTGCGATAGATTGCAGACTACCTGGTTTCATGTTTTCTTCAAAGCCACTGATTCCTTTGTAGGGATCTTTCGGCAGGCTCCACAGGGGTGTGGGTAATCTTGGAAAGAAGACAAACAGGATGATGATAATAGGTAAGGTCTGTAATAATAATTTTACTGCGTAGCGTAGATAATATGGATAAGGTTGCAGGGCGACGCGTTCGTTACTGTAGACCCAGAATGCGGTGAGTAAAACGACACACAAAAACAGGTACAGGCTGGTGAATAATTGTTGATATAGAATAAATTCGGTGGCGATTATAAAATAATTGAGGAAAATAAGAATAAGTAAATCACGTTTTGTAGTTGATTCAATGAGCTTTAGCGCAAGGGCAAATAATAATAGCGCGGTTCCTGCTGTTGCTCCGATCAGGGTGCCGAAGGTTTTATATAATAGTACGGTGATAAGAATAAGTAGCAGCAGTTTGATAATGCCGGCGACCTTTTGTTTTTTATTTTGTGCAAGGTAAAGGGTCGCTGCGGTAATCCCTAACCAGGCAATGATTAAATAAACAGGGAATTGAAGAAGATGGGGTAGAACACTTAGGGTCGATATGCCGATGAAGGTATACCAGGTTTTTGGTAATAGAATCAGGTTCAGTGTTTTCATTTGTTATATCGTATCATGCAGGTTTGAGACATGAGTGGCTCCTCTTGATCAGAGACACGCCGTGAATACATCCGTGTAGGCTCGATGCCCGCGTCCATGCGGGCAACGGTCTCTGTTCAAGAAGAGCCCCTCATATCTCTTGAGTTAACTGATGTTGTGTCATAACAGGCCAGTGCGCGTAGGCACTGATCACGATGGTTAATTCCGCTATCCGGTTTTATTCGGTGTCCAGGTATATTTAGACCAAAGGGAATAGCCTGCTGATGGGCATCCAGTATCCAGCGACATAACAGACTGAGTTTTTTCTCCAGATTTGTTTCTGCAATATGATCCCAATCCAGTAATAGGATATGGGATTGATCTTCGGAAAAAATCTTGGTCATCAGTTTGCCACTGCGGGCTGCAATCTTCCAGTGTATGTGATGTAGAGAGTCGCTTGCTTGATGTGGACGTAGACCGTAAAAATCATCACCTCCGTTGGTGTTGGTGAGACCGCTGGATTGACCTCCACTCATGTAGGGATAAGGGGTATTGAGGGGTGCTGGTTTCGGGTAGACATAGGCATTGATAGTAAAATAAATATTGGACCAGGCACGAAAAATACCCAGTGGGAATTGTGTCGATAGAGTTATTATTCCCAGTGTCACTTGTCCTCTTTGGGTTCCGGGTAGATAGATAATCAAGTGGCTGGGTTGGTTTGCTATGACCTGGGTAATAAGAGAATTACTCTGTGGGTTATTTAGTTCAATAGAGCTGTGCAGTATCCGGTTATTCGGGTGTTGTATCTGTAGATGAAAGGCAACCTGGGCACCGCTAAAACAATGTTCGGTTTGTTGCACGGTAAGTTGCAGGCCAAGCAGGTTGCGATAGGTGTGTAACATGGCGATAAAAAATAGGCCAGACAGGGTGAAGGTGAGTATATAGATCAGGTTGTTGTTGTAATTAATGGCACCAATGAGTAACAGGGTGATGAGTAGACCAAAGCCAAGACCTGCTCGGGTTGGCAGGATAAATATTTGTCGACCGTGGAGGGTGACAGGGCCATGGTGACTATTGGCTTGTCGTTTCTTCATCATTCGGGACAAGGTATTCCTGATAGGGCTTGGCATAGAATTTCAATAGTCGGTTAGGGAACAGGCAGTTCCAGTAAGGGATTGATCAGGGTATCACCTTGTTGGGTCGAGGGGTCTGTTGCCTGCAATCGATGCTGGCTGATATAAGGGAGCACTTGCTGGATATCTTCAGGCAACACATACCCTCGTTTATGGAGCCAGGCCCAGGACTGGGCACAGTGTAAGATTGCAAGCCCGGCACGTGGTGACAGGCCATGTAGATACAGCGGACTGTTGCGACTAAAATCGAGGATGACTTGCAGATATTCGATAATAGCTGGGCTAACTGTAATATTTCGAATTTCGGCTTGAATCTGTAGTAACTCAGCGGTGTTAATGACAGCCTTCAGTTGCGGTATGAGATCACGATGTTGATGGCCATTGAGCAAGGCTCGTTCTGCATTGGCATCCGGATAACCGAGTTCAATACGCATCATAAAGCGATCCAGTTGTGACTCGGGTAGCGGAAAGGTACCGACCTGATCGTTTGGATTTTGGGTGGCAATAATAAAAAAGGGTTGTGGCAGAGGATAGCTACTACCTTCAATTGATACTTGCTGTTCCTCCATCGCCTCAAGTAGAGCACTTTGTGCCTTGGGTGTGGCACGGTTGATCTCATCGGCGAGAATCATTTGGGCAAAGATGGGCCCAGGGTGAAAACGGAAGGATTGATTCTCGGCTTCGTAGATGGATACGCCGAGGATGTCAGCGGGTAATAAGTCGCTGGTGAATTGGATACGTTGATATTTCAGACCGAGGATACTCGCCAGTACATGCGACAAGGTGGTCTTACCAATGCCGGGTAGATCCTCAATCAGCAGGTGGCCCCGAGCCAGTAGACAAGCGAGTGCCAGGCGAATCTTTTTTTCTTTGCCGAGGATAATCTCACTGGCTTGGCGGATACCTTCATCAATCTTTTCTTTTAGCATCGTTCTAGTTTTATGCAAAGTGTGGATGAGGTCAAGTCTTGACTCTATTCCGGTTTAGGCATGTGGTGCGCAGTGCGCACCCTACGGAAGTGTTATGGTTTTGGTAGGGTGCGTACCACGCACCAACAACTATTTTGGTTATAAGCCTATGAATTAGTATAAAATACATCTGTTCTATAGTTAGGAAAGATTCAAGTGCGTTATCAAGATTCCTTTGAGGTCATTATTGTGGGTGGCGGTCATGCGGGTACCGAGGCGGCGTTGGCGGCTGCGCGTATGGGTGCGCGCACGTTATTATTAACCCACAATATTGATACCCTGGGGCAGATGAGCTGTAATCCGGCTATCGGTGGTATTGGCAAGGGACATCTAGTGCGCGAGATTGATGCTATGGGTGGTCTGATGGCACATGCGGCGGATGTGGCGGGTATTCAGTTTCGTATATTAAATGCCACTAAGGGCCCGGCGGTGCGGGCAACCCGTGCTCAGGCAGATCGCATCTTGTATCGGAATATTGTTCGTTCCACGCTGGAAAATCAGCCCAATCTAACCCTATTTCAACAATCCGTGGATGATCTGATCGTTGAGGGTGAACGAGTTTGTGGTGTGATAACCAGCATGGGCTTGCGCTTTATGGCTCCGGCTGTGGTCTTGACGGTAGGTACTTTTTTAGGCGGGCGCATCCATATTGGTGAGTCAAATGCGGAAGGTGGACGTGCCGGTGATCCACCGGCTAATGCCTTGTCTCAACGTCTGCGTGAGTTGCCGTTTCGGGTGGGACGTTTAAAGACCGGTACACCGCCAAGGATTGATGGGCGTACGATTGATTATTCGGGCCTGCAAGAGCAGCCAGGGGATCAGCCGGTACCATTATTTTCTTTTCGCGGTAAGCCGCAAGATCACCCGCAACAGCTGTCCTGTTTTATTACTGCAACCACGGAACAGACCCATGCGATTATCCGTAATGGTCTGCCACGTTCACCGATGTATAGCGGTGTGATTGAAGGGGTTGGGCCGCGTTATTGTCCCTCGATTGAGGATAAGGTGGTACGTTTTTCCGGGCGTGATTCGCATCAGATCTTTCTTGAACCGGAGGGGCTGACGACCCATGAGGTTTATCCTAACGGGATCTCGACCAGTCTGCCCTTTGATGTACAGTGTGATCTGGTACGTTCTATCCCCGGTCTGGAACAGGCACATATCACGCGTCCGGGTTATGCTATTGAGTATGATTTCTTTGATCCGCGTGACCTGCAATATTCGCTAGAAACCCGTTTTATTAAGGGGCTCTATTTTGCCGGGCAGATTAATGGCACCACAGGTTATGAAGAGGCGGCAGCTCAAGGCCTGTTGGCCGGTCTGAATGCGGCACGTCAGGTGCAGCAACAAGAGGCCTGGTATCCACGCCGGGACGAGGCCTATCTCGGTGTTTTGATTGATGATTTAATTACCTGTGGTACTAGTGAGCCGTACCGTATGTTTACCAGTCGTGCGGAGTACCGCTTGCGTTTACGTGAGGATAATGCGGACCTGCGTTTAACATCGCAGGCAAAGGCACTGGGTCTTGTTGATGATGTTCACTGGAAATCCTTTGAACTTAAACGTGAAGCCATTGATAATGAACAACAGCGTTTGCAGGGTATTCTGGTCCATCCGGGAACCCAACAGGCACAACAGATTCAACAGTGGTTTGCGACACCGATATCATCGGTGCAGCGCATTGCTGAGTTATTGGCGCGTCCAGAGATTGATTATCAACAGCTAATGGCACTTGACGATGTGGGCCCAGGCGTTGATGATAGGCAGGTTGCAGAACAGGTTGAGATTCAGGCTCGGTATGCGGGTTATATTCAGCGTCAGGATGCCGAGATTAAACGTCTGCAGAAATATGAAGAGTATGTTCTACCCGATGATCTGGATTATACGTTAATCAAGGGGCTGTCTTCCGAGGTAGAGGAAAAGTTTCAGGCGCACCGTCCGTTGACTGTTGGTCAGGCGGGGCGTATTCCGGGTGTCACACCAGCGGCTATTTCTTTGCTGCTGGTTCACCTTAAGAAAAATGGTATTGCACTGCGTAAGAGTGCGTAAAAGAGGTCAGTCTTGCATCCATCGATGAGAAAAAGGTCGTCAGGCCGTAGTAGTGAAGGCAATTATGCCTCTTTGTTGCGTAAAGGAATTGAATTTTCAAACCTGGTGGTCAGCGATGAGGCACAGAAAAAGCTGTTGGCCTATGTGGATATGCTGGTCAAGTGGAATCGTATTTATAACCTGACGGCGGTTAGAAAGCCTTATGATATGGTGATTCGGCATATCCTCGATAGTCTGGCGGTGGTGCCTTATCTGGATTCTGGCCGCGTGCTGGATGTGGGTACAGGTGCGGGTCTGCCGGGTATTGTTCTGGCACTGGCATGTCCAGATAACCACTTGATTTTACTCGATTCCAGTGACAAAAAGCTGCGCTTTGTCAAACAGGTGGTGGCTGAGCTGGAACTGGATAATGTGACTGTGGTGAGTGCGCGTGATGAGGAATATAAGCCAGAGGAAAAGGTAGACGTTATTATCAGCCGAGCACTTTTGTCCCTGGACACGATGGTTCAATTGGCAGCGCGTGTTTGTAATAGTGACGTGCAACTGTTGGCGATGAAGGGTGTCTATCCAATGACCGAGATTGAGGCGCTGGAAGATCAAAGTGTAGTGGAAGAGGTTGTCACGCTGGATGTTCCCTTCCTGGATGCAGAGAGACATCTTGTTATCATGCGCTATACCGATGAAGAAGGCTGCTGAATAAGATGGCAAAGATCATTGCAGTAGTGAATCAAAAAGGCGGTGTGGGTAAGACCACCACCAGTGTTAATCTGGCAGCTGCCCTGGCTTTAACCAAGCGCAGGGTGTTATTGGTTGATCTGGATCCGCAAGGTAATGCGACTATGGGTAGTGGTACCGATAAGTACGAGGTCGAGTTAACCGGTTATGAGGTCTTATTGAACGAGACCAGTATTCGTAAGGCTCGGGTGGTTAATGAGGCGGTTGATTATCATCTGTTGGCGGGTAGTGGAGATCTTACCGCCGCTGAAGTCCGTTTGATGAATGAGCCGGGTCGTGAATTACGCCTTAAATCAGCACTGGCTGAGGTGCAGGATGAATATGATTATATTGTCATTGATTGCCCGCCCTCATTAAGCCTGTTGACCTTGAACGCATTAACCGCTGCACATGGTGTGTTGGTTCCTATACAGTGTGAATATTATGCGCTGGAGGGGTTAACCTCATTATTGGACACTATTGAACAGGTGCGTTCCAGTATTAATCCTGGTTTACGTCTACAAGGTTTGTTACGCACGATGTTTGATGCGCGGAATAATCTTGCCAATGAGGTATCGGATCAACTGTTGCAACACTTTGGTGATACCGTTTATCGTACAATTATTCCGCGTAATGTGCGTCTGGCGGAGGCACCGAGTCATGGTGTGCCGGTGTTGGATTATGACAAGAGTTCGCGTGGGGCGGTGGCTTATCTGGCGTTGGCGGGAGAGGTTTTGCGGCGTGAAGAGGACGTTAAATCCGAGACATGAATTGCCTATCTTTATCAGAGACACGCCGTGAAACCATCCATGGTGGCTCGATGGCCGCGTCCATGCGGCCAACGGTCTCTGATAAAGATAGGCAATCCCTGTCTCTAGTCGTTATGTGAGCGGTTGGTGGGTAGCAGTTAAGTGGTTAACAGGATGGTGGTATAGAATCTATGGCAGTTAAAAAAAGAGGTTTAGGGCGTGGGTTGGATGCCTTGCTGAGTGGTTCGTCACCGAATGTTCCGGTTGAACAGTCTCGAGTCGAGGGTGAATTACGCGCCTTGCCGCTGGATGTGATTCAACGCGGGGTCTATCAGCCACGCCATAATATGCATACTGAGTCACTGGATGATCTGGCGGATTCGATTCGCGCCCAGGGTGTGGTGCAGCCTATTGTTGTACGTTTGATTGATAAGGGGCGTTACGAGATTATTGCCGGTGAGCGGCGTTGGCGTGCAGCTCAGATTGCTGGTTTGGATGAGATCCCGGTTGTGATTCGGCAGGTTGAGGACAAGGCTGCCATTGCCATGGCGCTGATTGAGAACATCCAGCGTGAGGATTTGAATCCACTGGAAGAGGCGCGTGCACTGCAACGTCTGATTGAAGAATTTGATATGACTCATAAAGAGGCTGCGGCTGCGGTAGGTCGTTCCCGTACCACGGTTAGTAATTTGTTGCGTTTGTTGGATCTGGATGGTCAGGTGAAACAGCATATTGACCGAGGTGAGCTGGAGATGGGTCATGCTCGTGCCTTGTTGCCGCTCGATGCCCAGGGGCAAAGAGAGCTGGCGATTGATATTGTTGCTAAGGGTTTATCCGTTAGACAGACCGAGGCCTTAGTAAAGAATCGCTTGAATAAAGAGAGTAAGCCAGCGAAGAAGCCCGCTGGGGATACCAATACCCTGCATCTGGAACAGGAATTATCAGAAAAGCTGGGTGCTATGGTGAAGATTCAGCACAGCCGTAAAGGTAAAGGGAAATTAACGATTAGTTATAATAGCCTGGAAGAGCTAGACGGTGTATTGGAACGCATTCGTTAAGACTTGTAGGTTGGGTTTACCCAAAGGGCACGCTGAGGCGCAGCCGTAACCCAACAAAATCCTGTCACCTATATTAGCAAACTATAATTTAGCTTATACCTCATAAAATTTTTTTATTAGCCTATCATTGACCTTGGTTTCGTAACTCTTTATACTTGCGCCGTCTTGTAGGTTTAAGGCGTGGTTTTTTGCGCCTTAAGTACAAACAAGCGTTGCGCAATAACGGGTATTTCATGCGTAACATATTAAGATTACAGATAATTTTTATTGCTACAGCGGTTATGTTTTCGCTCTGGTACAGAGGGTTGTCGCTGGCTCAAGCCGTATTGTTTGGGGGATTGATTGCGATCACCAGTATCTTATTGATGGTCTGGCGGTCGGCGCGATGTAAACAGTTGGATCCACAGGATGCTCAACGTCACCTGCGCAACTTTTATCTCTCATTTATTGAGCGTATGGTCGCTATAATCGGGCTACTGATATTGGGGTTTGGGCCTTTAGCGCTTGAGCCAACAGGTTTATTAACAGGTTTTGTAGTGGGTCAGGTTGCCCTGATTCTTGCAGGTTTTTTTGACAGGAAAAAATAGTTTATGTCGGCTTCCGAGACGCTAACTTCGTCTGAATATATCAAGCATCATTTGCAGAACCTGACCTATGGTTCGTTGCCGGATGGTAGCTGGGGTATTGCGCACTCGCCTGAGCAGGCCAAGGCGATGGGTTTTTGGGCGATTAATCTGGATAGCCTGGGTTTTTCAATTGGTTTGGGTGTATTGTTTCTGGCGCTATTTTATAGTGTTGGCAAGAAGGCCAGTGCGGGTGTGCCATCGGGTGTGCAGAACTTTGTTGAGGTCATGGTCGATTTTATTGAGACCAGTGTGCGCGGTTCCTTTAGTGCAAAAAATGACATGGTTGCGCCTTTATCGTTGACCATCTTTGTCTGGGTCTTTTTGATGAACCTGATGGATCTGATCCCGGTTGATTTTATCCCGCTGCTGGCGCAGGGCGTGGGTATACCTTATATGAAGGTGGTGCCGACCACCGATCCTAATATTACCTTTGGCATGTCGCTGGCCGTATTTGTGCTGGTGCTCTTCTATAGTGTCAAGATGAAGGGGCTGGGTGGTTTTATTGGTGAGTTAACGCTGCAACCCTTTGGTAAATGGGGGCTGCCTGCTAATCTGTTTCTAGAGCTGGTTAATCTGCTCTCCAAGCCGGTGTCTTTGGCGCTGCGTTTGTTTGGTAATATGTATGCCGGTGAGATGATCTTTATTCTGATTGCGATTATGTACAGTAGTGGCAGTCTGGTGGTTGGATCCTTTGGTGGATTGTTGCAATTGGGTTGGGCGATATTCCATATCCTGATTATTACCTTGCAGGCGTTTATCTTTATGACCCTGACAATCGTATATCTGGATATGGCACATCAGGAACACCATTAGTTTTTAATTTTTAACTTTAATTTATAATTTTATCCAAGTAGGAGATAAACATGGAAATGGCAGATGCGTTACTTTATGTTGCAGGCGCTTTAATGATGGGTCTGGGTGCTCTGGGTGCCGCAGTAGGTATTGGTATCCTCGGTGGTAGATTCCTTGAAGGTGCTGCACGTCAGCCGGAACTGATCCCGATGTTACGTACCCAATTTTTTATTGTTATGGGTCTGGTTGATGCCGTACCAATGATTGCAGTGGGTATTGCACTGTATATTCTGTTTGCAGTGGTAGGTGGTTAAAACCATTTATTAATCCTGATGTGTGGTTTATCAGAAAGGGTTATGAGGTAATAGAATGAATATTAATGCAACCTTAATCGGCCAGGCAATATCGTTTGTATTCTTTGTGTGGTTCTGCATGAAGTTTGTGTGGCCACCCATTATGCAGGCGATGGACGAACGCAAGAAGACGATTGCTGATGGTTTGGCAGCGGCTGAGCGTGGCATGCATGAGCATGAGTTGGCACAGAAGAAGGCAATCGGTACCATTCATGAGGCCAAGCAGCAGGCGAATGAGATTATTGCCCGTGCTGAAAAACGTGCTGCTGAGCTTGTTGAGGCATCCAAGGATGATGCCCGCGTAGAGGGTCAGCGCATTGTGCAGGCGGCGCGTGGCGAGATTGATCAGGAAGTCCATCGTGCGCGTGAAGAGTTACGTGGTCAGGTTGCCAGTCTTGCTGTTATTGGTGCGACCCGGGTATTAGAGCGTGAGATTGATGATGCCGCTCATGATGCCATGTTAACCAAGCTGGTTGCGGAACTGTAAGGGTTTAAAAGTTTATGGCTGAAAATACAACCATTGCGCGTCCTTATGTGCAGGCCATCTTTGATCTGGCACAGTCTACGGATAGCTTGGACTCATGGTCGGATATATTGCAGGGGCTGGCTCTGATTGCTGCCGATGCAGAGGCGGTTAGCTTTCTGGGTAATCCCCGGGTGAGCAATGAGCAAAAGCTCGAATTGTTCAGTGGTATATTGGGTGATGATCTCCCTGAAGCGGGGTTAAACCTGGTGCGGTTATTGTTGCTTAATCAACGAATTGCATTGTTACCGGATATGGCTCATTTGTATGAGGTTGAGCGTAACCGTGCAGCGGGTTCTATTGATGCTCAATTGATTACCGCACGTCCAGCAACGGAACAGCAGAAGACGAGTATATGTAATGCCTTAAAGGTTAAATTAGGACGAGAGATACACCTGGAATGTAAGACCGATGAAACATTGATCGGCGGTGCCATTATACAGGCAGGTGATTTAGTAATTGACGGTTCGGCACAGGGCAAGCTTAATCGCTTGGCAAGCGCCCTGATCCATTAGAGGAAAATAGTAAATGCAACTCAAACCATCTGAAATTAGTGAACTGATTAAAAGTCGAATTGAAAACTTTGATATCGGTTCAGAAGCGCGTACAGAAGGTACGGTCATTAGTTTAACCGACGGTATCGCACGTATCCATGGTCTGTCTGATGTGATGTCAGGCGAGATGATTGAAATGCCGGGTAATACCATTGGTATGGCACTGAACCTGGAACGTGATTCAGTCGGTGCGGTGGTACTGGGTGATTACAAGCATATCTCGGAAGGTGATACGGTGCGTTGTACCGGCAATATCCTGGAGGTGCCAGTGGGTGAGGCCTTGCTGGGTCGCGTGGTAGATGCGCTGGGTAATCCGATTGATGGTAAGGGTGATATTGCGACCACAATGACGGCACCGATTGAAAAGATTGCACCGGGTGTAATTAGTCGTAAGTCAGTTGATCAGCCGGTACAAACCGGGCTGAAGGCCATTGATGCGATGGTGCCGGTAGGTCGTGGTCAGCGTGAATTAATTATTGGTGATCGCCAGACGGGTAAGACGGCGGTGGCACTTGATGCCATCATCAATCAGAAGGGTACCGGCATTAAGTGTATCTACGTGGCGATTGGTCAGAAGAATTCTTCTATCTCTGCGGTGGTTAGAAAGCTGGAAGAACACGGTGCGATGGAGCATACCATTGTGGTGGCTGCGGCTGCAGCTGAATCGGCTGCCTTGCAGTTTATCGCGCCTTACGCCGGTTGTACCATGGGTGAATATTTCCGTGATCGTGGTGAAGATGCGCTGATTGTTTATGATGATCTGACTAAACAGGCGTGGGCCTATCGTCAGGTTTCTCTATTGTTACGTCGTCCACCCGGTCGTGAGGCCTATCCGGGTGATGTGTTCTATCTTCATTCACGTCTGCTGGAACGTGCGGCACGGATTAATGCGGAAGAGGTTGAAAAGCTCACCAATGGTGAGGTCAAGGGCAAGACCGGTTCACTAACCGCGCTGCCTATTATTGAGACCCAGGCGGGTGACGTATCTGCCTTCGTTCCTACCAATGTGATCTCAATTACCGATGGTCAGATCTTCCTGGAGAGTGATCTGTTTAATGCCGGTATTCGTCCAGCGATTGATGCCGGTCTTTCTGTGTCTCGTGTGGGTGGTGCAGCACAGACCAAGATTGTTAAGAAGCTAGGTGGTGGTGTGCGTCTGGCACTGGCGCAGTATCGTGAGCTGGCAGCCTTTGCACAGTTTGCCTCGGATCTGGATGATATTACCCGTGCCCAGTTGGAACGTGGTCAGCGAGTAACCGAACTGATGAAGCAGAAACAGTATGCGCCTTTGAGTGTAGCCGAGATGTCACTGTCTCTGTTTGCTGTCAATGAGGGTTATATTGATAAGGTCGAACCCACCAAGGTGGTTGACTATGAAGCTGCGCTACACAGTTATGCGGCCAGCAATCACTCAGCCTTGATGGACAAGATCAATTCAGAAGCGGATTACACCGATGAAGTGAAGACCGGTTTAACCGCCTTGATGGATGATTTTATGGCCAATGGAGCCTGGTAGATAATGGCTGGCGCAAAAGAAATACGCACCCAGATCAAGAGTATCAAGAATACTCAGAAGATCACCAAGGCGATGGAGATGGTTGCCGCAAGCAAGATGCGTAAGGCACAGGAACGCATGCAGGCCTCCCGACCTTATGCGGAAAAGATGAGCAATGTATTGGCGCATCTGTCACTGGCGCACCCGGAATATCATCATCCTTATTTACAGGAACGAGAGATCAAGCGCGTGGGTTTGATCGTGGTCTCGACCGATCGTGGCCTGTGTGGTGGTTTGAATACCAATTTGTTCAAGACCGTGGCCAGATCCATGGCAGAATGGAATGCTAAGGGTTATGAGGTTGATCTAACTGTATTCGGCTCCAAGGCGGCACAGTTCTTCAAGCGTTACGGTGGCAATATTGTTGCCAAGGTGACACAGATTAAGGATCAGGTCAGTATTCAGGACTTGATTGGTAGTGTGAAGGTGATGCTGGATGCACATAACGAGGGTCGGATTGATGCCTTGTATATTGCACATAATGATTTTGTTAATACTATGACGCAGTCGCCCACGGTTAAGCAGTTGATACCGATACAGCGAGTAGAGGATGAAAATCTCAAGCATCACTGGGATTATATCTACGAACCCGATTCCAAAGAGGTGATGGATGCGTTGATGATGCGCTATATCGAATCACTGGTGTATCAGGGCGTGGTTGAGAATCAGGCCAGTGAGCAATCCGCGCGTATGGTTGCCATGAAGGCGGCATCAGATAATGCCGGTGATATGATCGATGAATTACAACTGGTTTATAACAAGGCTCGACAGGCTGCGATTACTCAGGAAATCTCTGAGATTGTCAGTGGGGCAGCGGCAGTATAGTCGCAGGTAAGCAGTAATGTTGTTGCTTACACAGATTAAATTTTAGGAAAGAGGAATCACGCATGAGTTCTGGAAACGTCGTGGAAATTATTGGTGCTGTTGTTGATGTGGAGTTTCCGCGCGACAGTGTACCGAATATTTATGATGGGCTAATGGTTGAAGAGGCCGGTCTGACCCTTGAGGTGCAGCAGCAGTTAGGTGATGGCATCGTGCGTACCATTGCGATGGGTTCAACCGATGGTCTGCGTCGTGGTTTGACGACAACCAACACCGGTGCTGCGATTACGGTTCCTGTGGGTGAAAAGACCCTGGGTCGTATCATGAATGTATTGGGTGAGCCGATTGATGAGAAGGGTGATATTGGTGCTGCTGAGGCATGGCCGATTCATCGTAGCCCACCAAGTTTTGCTGATCAGGCCAGTAGTCTTGAATTGCTGGAGACCGGTATTAAGGTGATTGATCTGATCTGTCCATTCGCCAAGGGTGGTAAGGTCGGTCTGTTTGGTGGTGCGGGTGTGGGCAAGACCGTAACCCTGATGGAGCTGATTCGTAATATTGCGGTTGAGCATAGTGGTTATTCGGTGTTTGCCGGTGTTGGTGAGCGTACTCGAGAAGGTAATGATTTCTACCACGAAATGACCGAAGGTGGTGTGCTGGATAAGGTATCACTGGTCTATGGTCAGATGAATGAGCCACCGGGTAATCGTCTACGCGTTGCGCTAACCGGTTTGACCATGGCTGAATTCTTCCGTGATGAAGGTCGTGATGTATTATTCTTTGTTGATAATATCTATCGTTACACCCTGGCAGGAACCGAGGTATCCGCACTGTTGGGTCGTATGCCTTCAGCCGTGGGTTATCAGCCGACCCTGGCAGAAGAGATGGGTGTTTTGCAGGAACGTATTACCTCAACCCGTACCGGTTCGATCACATCGATTCAGGCGGTTTATGTGCCGGCGGATGATTTAACCGATCCGTCTCCAGCGACCACCTTTGCTCATCTCGATGCCACCCTGGTGTTATCGCGTAATATTGCCGAGCTGGGTATTTATCCTGCTGTGGATCCACTGGATTCAACCAGTCGTCAGCTTGATCCTCTAGTGGTTGGTCAAGAGCACTACGATGTAGCACGTGCGGTACAGGGTACCTTGCAGCGTTATAAAGAATTGAAGGATATTATTGCTATTCTGGGTATGGATGAGTTGTCGGAAGAAGACAGGCAGGTGGTCACACGTGCTCGTAAGATCCAGCGCTTCTTGTCACAACCTTTCTTTGTTGCTGAGCAGTTTACCGGTAGTGCGGGTAAATATGTTTCGTTGAAAGAGACCATTCGTGGCTTTAAGGGTATTGTTGAGGGTGAATATGATGATTTACCTGAGCAGGCCTTCTACATGGTAGGTTCTATCGAAGAAGTTGCCGAGAAGGCAAAGACCCTGTAAGCAGTGGGTAATGGAGTTGTAAAGATGCCAATGACCATACATGTTGATATTGTAAGTGCCGAGGCGGGTATTTTTTCTGGCCTGGCAACGATGGTATTTGCACCTGCCGAGATGGGTGAGGTGGGTATTGCACCCAGACACACACCGATGTTGACTCGTTTGAAGCCGGGTGAGGTTCGTGTGCAAACCGAGAATGGCGAGGAACAGTTTTTCTATGTCTCGGGTGGTCTGCTTGAGGTGCAACCGCATGTCGTTACGGTGTTAGCCGATACCGCTTTGCGTGCCAAGGATATTGATGAAGCGGCGGCACTGGAGGCGAAGGAAAGGGCTGAAAAAATTCTGGCGGATAAGCAGGAAGACTTTGATTACGCCAAGGCGAAGTCAGATCTGATTCAAGCTGCGGCACAACTGCATGCGATTCGTCGGGCAAAAGAGAAAGCAAAAGTATAATTAACCACGGCTGTCCTGGTAAGTTCGAGACATGAATCACTCCTGTTTATCAGAGACACGCCGTGAATACATCCATGTAGGCTCCATGCCCGCATCCCTGCGGGCAAGGGTCTCTGCTAAAGAGGAGCAATCCCTGTCTCTTGAGTTAATGAGATAGTATTAAATTTATGTCAAATCTACGTGTAGCAAAAAATCGAATTATCTCCGTCACCTATAGCATTCGTGCTGAGGATGGCGAGATCCTTGAACAGAGTGATCTACCCGTGAGCTACCTGCAAGGTGGACAGACCCGTTTGTTCGCCAAGGTTGATCTTGCCTTACAAGGCTGTAAGGAAGGTGATAGTGTTGATGTGCGTCTTGCTCCAGAAGATGGTTTTGGGGAATATGATCCCGGTTTAACCTTTACCGATGATCTTGAAAATGTACCCGAGGAGTTCCGTAAGATTGGTGCCGAGGTTGAGATGCAGAATGAGGACGGTGAAAGCCGCACCTTTTATGTTAGCAAGATTGATGATGATACACTGACGGTTGATGGTAATCATATCTTTGCCGGCAAGACAGTAAACTTTCATGTCAAGGTTGGGTCCATTCGAGAGGCAACCGAACAAGAGCTAAAGAGTGGCGTTGTTACTAATCCTGGTTTGCATTAACCCCCCGGTGTGATGAAACCGGCTGGCTGCTTACAGGCATTCATCAGGGTTATCCCCGCATGCCAACATTTCTGAGCCTGTGGTACGTGCTTAAGGGGACACAGCAGATAAAGCCTTGCTTATGTCCCCTCGAAGAGTTCCACGAACCTCATTAATGCTCTGTGCGTCGAAACCGGCTGGCTACTTACAGACATTCATCAGGGCCGCCGTGAACCCATCCCTGGGGGCTTGATGGCCGCATCCCTGCGGCCAACACCCTGCTGTCTGTCTGTAACCACCCAGCCTCGGATAGTGTAATATCGTCGATTCACTTTACACTTTGATTTATCTGTTAAATTCAAATAACTGGTAACTTCTTGATATTGCTAGTATAATTATTATCGGTATGATTATTGCGTGTTTCAGCCTTGGGAATAAATAATAATATTGATGGTTAGGGAATCAGTTTAAGTCCATCTCTTAAGTCAATAAAATGAAGACATTAAAGACATTGGTAAGTGCGGCCATATTAATTACCACTATAACGGTTTCATCGATGGCTAACCTGTATTATAAGGTACTTGGTAATCTGAGGTATTACGATACGAATGGTAATTTCCCCCAAGCTTTAAAGTAAACCGTCGATCTTTTTGATAATTCACTCATAGTTAATGCTCTGGATGAATAAGATTAACCTGCGGAAAATATGTTTTGTATTTGTTTATATCTCTTGTTATTAAATTAAACTTTTCTACAGAAACATGTGCGCCAATAAAAAAATCTGGCAATGGTGCATTTTTTGTTCCTTTGTTTTTTCTATATTTTAAAAACACCTTACCCGTGAGAAATAATGCTTCCCTGGGAATTTCTAAAACTTTTATACCAAGATTTGAAATTGCTTTTTCTACTTCTTCAATTTTATTAAAACCGATAGAAACTTCTGTATAAACAATTGAGTTAATGTATAAAGTGTTTGTCTGACTATACTGTTCAAGTATATTTTCTGACCACTCTCCCCAGCTTGGATCATCAGTAAATAAATCGAGTAGAACACATGAATCTACAAAAACGCCATTCATTATTATTCTCTTGTCAAATCCATTATTTCATTGGTTGACATTTTTGCCGTGGCTATACCCCTAAATTTTTTAAATTTTCTTTTAACCACTGGAGCATCCGTTTTTACTAAAAAAAACTTTCCATTTTCTTCAATGAAGTCTATTTCTGTTTCAGGGCTGATACCTAAAACTTCTCTTATATTTCTAGGGATTGTAACTTGCCCTTTTGTCGTGACTCGCATAATTATTACCACCCAATAGAAATGTAATACCATTATAGTATTACTATTGTGAAAATATGCAATTTTTTATTTGTATGCTTTTAGGCTGGCACAGACCGGGGACATAGCAGGCTTTATCTGCTGTGTCCCCTCGAAGCGTTTCACGAACCCATATTATCTCTGTGTGTCGAAATCGGCTGGCTGCTTACAGGCATTCATCTTTGTCATCCTCACGAATGCGGGGATCTATGTTTTGGTAAAAAACCTTTAACCGCAGATTAATGGTGCGCGGTGCGCACCCTACCCAGGATTGGTGTCACCCGGTAGGGTGCGTACCACGCACCAATATAGATAATCCTCCTTAAGATAGTATATGCTTGGTCGCTACAAGGCTGATAAAATAATACAATTAATGAGGAATATTCAGACGTTATGGGTTTAAGCATTATTATACTGGCCGCTGGTCAGGGTACGCGTATGCGTTCTTCTCTTCCCAAGGTACTGCATAAACTGGCGGATCGCCCCATGCTGGAACATGTTATTGATTGTGCCGAGTCGGTGGGTGCGCATCAAATTCGTGTGGTCTATGGTCACGGTGGGGAGCAGGTTATTAATACAAGCTCTCATCGTGAGGTGGAGTGGTTTGAACAGAAGGAACAATTGGGTACGGGGCATGCGGTGGCACAGGCGCTGGATGGCATCTCGGATGAGGATACTCTGTTGATTCTTTATGGTGATGTGCCATTGATTGGTCACGCCACCCTTACTCGTCTCTATTCTCTCTGTAACGATAAGACGATGGGTCTATTAACTGCCAGGCTGGATGATGCCACTGGTTATGGTCGTATTGTCAGGAATGAACAGGGGCAGGTTACGGCTATTATTGAGCATAAGGATGCCAGCGATGAGCAGCGGCAGATTAGCGAGGTGAATACTGGTTTTATGGCGGCACCGGCAAAGCATATGAAGCGCTGGGTATCTGCCTTGAGTAGTAACAATTCACAAGGTGAATATTATCTGACGGATGTCATTGCTATGGCAGTGGCGGATGGTATTGAGGTGTCTACCGAACACCCGAATTACCCGGAAGAGATCTTTGGTGTGAATGATCGCAGACAATTGGCACATCTGGAACGTTATTATCAGAAGCAGCAGGCACTTGAATTGATGATGGCAGGGGTTGCCTTGCGTGATCCTGCACGGATTGATGTTCGAGGCATTGTGAGTGCCGGTCAGGATGTCGAGATTGATATCAATGTCATTCTGGAGGGCAATGTTGTTATTGGTAACAATGTTCGTATTGGTGCCAATTGTGTTATTCGTAATTCAGTCATTGAGGATGATGTAATTATTCTGGAGAATTGTGTGATTGAGGATGCCAAGGTGGGGCACTCATCAAAGGTCGGGCCTTTTGCGCGTCTGCGTCCGGAGGCGAATCTGGCTGATCATGTCCATGTGGGTAATTTTGTTGAGATTAAAAAATCTGATGTTGGTAGTGGCAGTAAGGTTAATCATCTGAGTTATATTGGTGATACTACGATAGGCCAGCGGGTGAATATTGGGGCGGGTACAATTACCTGTAATTATGATGGGGCTAATAAACATCGTACCATTATCGGTGATGATGTCTTTATTGGTTCGGATACTCAGTTGGTGGCACCGGTGACGGTGGGTGATAAGGCGACCGTGGGTGCGGGTGCGACGATTACGGGTGATGTGCCGGAGGGCACGTTGAGTATTAGCCGGGTATCGCAGAAGAATATTATTGGGTGGAAGCGGCCGGTTAAGAAGAAGTGATTGTGCTTGGTGAGTTCGAGGCTCGATGCCCGCATCCCTGCGGGCAACGGTCTCTGTTAGAGAAGAGTAATCCCTGTCTCTTGAAGTAGAAACAAGGGGTAGGGTGCGTACCACGCACCACGGTTGTAATGGATTCCCGCCTGCGCGGGAATGACGAATTTACGGTAAAAAGGTAAAGTTTATGTGTGGGATTGTTGGAGCAGTAGCACAGCGTGATGTAACACCGATATTATTGGAAGGTCTGCGGCGGCTGGAGTATCGCGGCTATGACTCTGCGGGTGTGGCATTAATTAATAATGCGCAGGCTATTCAGCGTGTTCGTGCAACGGGTAAGGTATCACAATTGGAGGCTGCGATTGAGCAGAATCCGGTGCAAGGTGTGACCGGTATTGCTCATACCCGCTGGGCAACCCATGGTAAACCCTCTGATGCTAATGCTCATCCCCATGTCTGTCGTAATAATGTGGCTGTGGTGCATAACGGTATCATTGAGAACCATGATGAGTTGCGTGAGCAACAGCTCAAGCAGGGTTATGAGTTTACCTCGGAGACCGATACGGAGGTGATTGTCCATCAGATTCATTATCATCAGCAACAGGGAATGGATTTACTCGCGGCTGTGCAGGCTACTATTAAGGATTTGAAGGGTGCCTATGGTCTCGGTGTCATCAGTAATGCAGAACCCGGTCGTCTGATTGCGGCACGCAGTGGCAGCCCTCTGGTCGTCGGTGTGGGTATTGGTGAAATGTTTATAGCTTCGGATGTTCCGGCCTTGCTCCCGGTTACCCAGCGTTTTGTCTTTCTGGAAGAAGGGGATATCGTTGATCTTACACCTGAGGGCATGCAGGTCTTTGATGTTACCGGATCGAAGGTAGAGCGTCAGGAAAAGGTATCCGAGCTATCCATGGATTCGGTTGAGCGTGGTCAATATCGCCACTATATGATGAAGGAGATTCATGAACAACCCAGGGTGATTGCCGATGCCTTGGAAGGGCGACTCGGCAATGGCTGTGTACTCAGTGAATCCTTTGGCCCAGGGGCCAGCGAGATTCTGGCAAAAATACAGCAGGTACAAATTGTTGCCTGTGGCACCAGTTATCACGCGGGTCTGGTGACAAAATATTGGCTTGAGGCGTTGGCAGGTGTCCCTTGTGAGATTGAGGTGGCGAGTGAATTTCGTTATCGTAGCCATGTCGTTCGCCCCAACACCCTGTTCGTTACCATATCGCAGTCGGGTGAGACTGCAGATACCCTGGCCGCTTTGCGTGAGGCAAAAAAACTGGGTTTTCAACATACCCTGGCAATCTGCAATGTGCCTGAGAGTTCACTGGTACGCGAATCCGAGTTAGTAATGATGACCCGTGCCGGCCCCGAGATTGGCGTGGCATCGACCAAGGCATTTACTACACAGTTAACGGTTTTATTATTAATGGTGGTGGCGATTGGCAAGCATCATGGTCTGGATCAGGAGAAAGAAAAACAGATTGTGCAGCAATTAATCGCCCTGCCTGCGCGTATTGAACACACCTTGACTTTGAGTGATCAGATCAAGCGCCTGTCAGAACGATTTGCCGATAAACAGGATGCCCTTTTTCTTGGCCGTGGGGTGCAATATCCGGTGGCTATGGAGGGTGCGCTGAAGTTGAAGGAAATCTCCTATATTCATGCCGAGGCCTATGCTGCCGGTGAATTAAAGCATGGGCCATTGGCATTGGTGGATGCCGATATGCCGGTCATTGCCGTCGCCCCCAATAATGCACTACTGGAAAAACTGAAATCCAACCTGCAAGAGGTGCGTGCCCGTGGTGGAGAGCTTTATGTCTTTGCCGATCAAAATGCCGGTATCAGTGAAGAGGATTACGTTCATGTTATTGAAGTGGATGATGTCGATGAGACAGATGCCGTGGCACCGATAGTCTATACCGTCCCGTTACAACTGCTTTCCTACCATGTGGCTGTGCTGAAAGGGACCGATGTCGATCAGCCGCGCAACCTGGCGAAGTCGGTGACGGTGGAATAGGTTTTTTACTGCTAATTACATACTAATTTGCTGGATGAGTTTCTCTTGTACACTATTGCGTACCTGTACGTTAATGATGTTTATTGCCATGAAAGCTCTCAGCTATACCGCCCTTAGAAACACGTTAAACGGTTATTTGAATTCATTTCTCAGCTCCGATACCACTACTAACTATCCCTTTACGTGTAACGGCTATCGATTATTCACCTTTTTTTCCTTTTTCTCTGCGCGTTTTTCTTTCAACGTTTTTTCAGGTTTCTTTTTAACTGCCTTTTTTGAATCTTGACCTTTAGCCATAAATCTCTCCTTTGACTTTATTGATAAGATACTAAATATATACCAATTGTGGGTAACTCGGACACATAATTGGAAGCCAGCTTGACGACGCATCGTTTGCGCCGGCCAAGCTATGCTTTTATTACTAAATTGCTACAACTTTGTTAGCACAAGGTCCTTTCTGACCTTGGCCTACTTCAAATTCTACTGCTTGTCCGTCATTAAGGGATGCATAATCTCCACCACTTTGAATTTCTGAATGATGAACGAAAAGATCTTTACCGCCATCTTCAGGAGTAATAAAACCAAAACCTTTTCCTGCATCGAACCACTTTACTGTACCTTTACTCATAATATATTCTCAAGTTAATTGGTGAAATATTAAACTTTACACATTCGAATTCACCGGTTCGAAAATGAAATTGTTCTTCGAAAACACATAACGTTTTTAATAACCAGCGCACGGCTTTTTGCACGAAGCCGTTACGCGGTAGTAAGACTCCACATTCCGTACTGAGCCCCTGTTACCTATCCGAGTTTAATGATTATAGGGGAGTTTAGCATGAAACCTGCTGAACAAAAACGATTTGACGACCTGTATCAAAAATACCTTCGCGCCTTGAAACTACAAGGCATCATTAAGCAAGGCTGATGTTTTGCTGTTGATATTGATCTGTCGAAGTTCTTTGACCTGTCTTCAGAATCAGCCAATAGCTCCGTGGCTCGACTACTTAAAACCCCAGGGGCTATATACTTTACCCGATTAGCCATTGCGTTCTATTGTGAAATTGTCAAAGTAACCTTCAAAAATTCTCTTTACCATCCATGCCATAACGCTTAAAGGAATCTCGTATTGAAAGTACGCCAGTAAAAGTGAATGCTATATCATTAGATGGCTAACATTGTATGAACGGCGAAGAACCCAGTGCTAACACGACCATTTTCCGACTATCCATAATCCTCACAACTAAAGTATAGCAAAAACCACCTATAAACAAGGGATTGCTGCCCTGCTTGTTAATAACATATTGAAATAGCAAGTGACTTATATGCTGCCTGTGATCAATTTTTCTGTAATTGCACAATATTCAGCCATTAAGTGTTAATTATAGGGTACTAACCCACTGAAAATAAAATGGAATTATAATCTTCACAAAAATATGGTATACTTGGTAAGCTTTTTGCTAGTAAAGTCGTTTTAAGGCTGGCAATTAAAGAATAATGACCAAGTTTATAATGGGGAGAGAACCTTGAGCCAGGATTTGATGTTTTACTGTGTGCCGCAACAGGCTTATATGCAAACCGGAAATTGCCAAAAGTTAAGAAATCGCCCCGTAGGGAAGGTGCCAGCGGGTTCACAGCCTATGTTACGCGCCTGTGAGAAGTGTGAGATGTATCCCCTGGTGGATAGCCTTAAGCTGCCAACCGTTAGTCTGAATGATTACCTTTCTGGCAAGAAGCCAGAGATTCTTGCATTATAAGCACCATTTCATGCCTGATCAGGCATGTTGAAGGGGTACCCGGGAATCTCGGATGGTTCGCTGATATCAATCTGTGATGGGTCGACATGCTCTTCGGCATAACGTAGATAGACTTTGTTTTCGATGAATAAATCGAATAAATCAGGGTCGATATGCCCTTCCTGCTTCATTTTCCCTAAAATTGTTAAGGCCACGGACAGTGGTTTGCCATCTTTATAGGGGCGATCTTTAGCGGTTAGAGCCTCAAAGATGTCGGCAATAGCCATGACTCGGGCGGGTATCGACATCTGTTCCCGGTGCAGTCCTTTGGGATAACCTTTACCATTCATTTGTTCGTGATGCCCGCCAGCATATTCGGGGACATTCTGCAGGTGCGCCGGAAAAGGCAGTGCTTCTAGCATCTTGATGGTCATTGCCATGTGATTATTGATGATCTCGCGTTCCTGATTATTTAAGGTGCCCTTGGTGATATTAAGGTTTTTAATCTCGTTCTCGGTCAGCAAATTAGAGTCATCCGTTAGTGTGTATTGACCAATGGCTTGAATCCTTGCCTGATCATCTGCTGACATGAATTCCCCACCTGTATTGCATGCCCTGACAAAGGCCTGGTCTGAATCCAGTTGTTGACATTGCTGTTGCTGCTCAAGCTTGAATGATTGGTATTGATCTTCCGTGATTTTGCCTTCAAGATGCTCTATTTGCTTCTTTAAGTGCTTGTTTTCGTTGATTTGTCGTAGATTATCAAAGCGTGCATCGACTAGCTCTATGCGATCAAAGATGGTCTCCAGTTTTTGAGCCTTATCAACCACATACTCCGGGGTTACAATCTTGCCACAGTCATGCAGCCAGGCGGCAATCTCAAGGGCATAGTGCTCTTTTTTGCATAGTTGAAAGTCTTTGAGGTAGTCCTTGTCAGATTGATCAGCCTCTTCGGCTAACATCATGGTAAGGATAGGCACACGGCGGCAATGCTTCCCGGTATAGGGGGATTTTTCATCAATGGCGGTAGCAATTAACTGGATAAAGGACTCGAACAGCATCTTGAGCTCTTCAATGAGCTTGTTATTGGTTAGGGCAATAGCGGCCTGAGAGGTCAATGACTCTGCTAATTTTTGATCCTCTTTATTAAAGTTGATGATATTGCCATCGTTATCCAGCTTGTTTATGAGCTGTAGTACCCCGATGATTTCCTGATGGTGATTCTGCATCGGGATGGTGAGAAATGACTTGGAGCGATAACCTGTTTTTTTGTCGAAGGCACGCGTACCGGAGAAGTCAAAGTCCTCTTCATCATAGGCATCGGTAATATTGATTATTGTATTGTTGTTTGCACAGCAACAGGCAATAAGGTGGTTATTGGGCCGATTTTCCTCGTTATGGGTCTCAAGATCGGCAAAAGGAATGGGATTGTCGCTGGTTCCACCCATACTGAATTGCAGGGAATCGGTATGGATGATCTCAAACTTCAGGGTTTTATCCTCGGTCATTGAATACAGGGTGCCACCATCTGCATTGGTAATGCTCTTGGCGGCGACCAAGATATTTTCCATTAGTTTCTTCAGGTCTTTTTCAGAAGAGAGGGCAATACCAATCGCATTAAGCTTTTCAATTTTGTTGAAAAAATTATCTTGAGCTAAATTATCTTGAGCTTGAGTCATGCGTTGATTTTAACGTATTTTAATATGGCATATAGGGTTTTTATTTGCCTGACAAGATTGTAGTATGGGAAAACACATTTTTTCAGAGAGAGTCGATAATCATGACCTTTAACAAAAACTATGCGGATGCAAGTGCCGCCTTGATGAATGATTTTATGGGTGGGTTGCCGGATGAAGTCAAGCAGATCGTCGGTGCAAGTATGGAGCGTTTGCTGTCATCGGATGTGGGTAGTCAGGCACCGGGTAAGGGTGAACAGGCACCTGAATTCACCTTGCAAGATATACGTGGTGGCAGCGTAAGTTTGTCACAGCTATTGGCAAAAGGGCCGGTGGTGCTGAGTTTTTATCGAGGCAGTTGGTGTCCCTTTTGCAATCTTGAATTCCAGTTTTTGCGTGAGGCCTTGAGCGATATTAAAAATCTGGGTGCCGGTCTGGTGTTTATCTCACCGGAACAGGCTCAGGTTACAGTCGATCATCTGACGGACATGGATCCTGCCATTACGGTATTAGCCGATCCAGCTAATCGGGTGGCAACAGAGTATGGCTTGGTATTTAGCCTGGATGAGGCGATGCGTCCTCTGTATGCTGATTGGGGTATTAATGTGCCTGCGGCTAATGGTGATGATTCCTATACCCTGCCGATACCTGCCAGCTATGTGATTGCAACGGATGGTAGTATCAAAGCCGCGTATGTTGAAAAGAATTACACCCTGCGGATGGAGCCGGAAGAGATTCTTGATACATTGCGTTCTATGATTTAAGGTTTTAAGGATCTAATCAGTTTTAGTAATTCAGGCTCATCCCACTCGCGTCCACCCACTGCCTGGTAGACAATCTTGCCTGCGGGATTAAGCACAAAGGTGGTCGGTAGTCCTTGCACTGGCCATTGTTCAGTAATTTTGCCATCAAGATCGAGTAATAATGGAAAGCTGATGTCGTAGTCGGCGGTAAATAAAAAGACGGTTTCTTCATTCTCGCCCACATTCACGGCAAGGAATTGAACCCCCTGACCCTTGAGTCGTTGCCATGCCCGTTCCATTGAAGGCATCTCTTTGCGACAAGGGGGACACCAGCTCGCCCAGAAGCTGACAATAACCGTACTGCCGAGGTAGTCCGAGAGCTGGTGTGGCTCACCATCAAGATCCATTAAGGTGAAACCAGGGGGTGTTTGTGGTGGATCAATCTTCTTAATATAGCCTCGGGCATAGACGGATAAAGAGGCTATCATCAGACACAGCAATAATAAGAAATGTCGTTTCATGGTGTTACTCCACAGCAGGATCAATTGGACAGCTCATGTTGTTGATTCGATAGTGTTGCTTATTACCATTAAGCGTCCAGTGAATCTCAAGGTCAAAGGGCTCACCGGGTGCCGGCCCAAAGGTGGCCAGCCCCCAGTTAAAATCACCCGCAGAAAAGGCCTGTGGGCTGGGAAAGGTTGCCCAGCGAAAGGCGATGCGTGCGGCGGTGCTAATCTCTTCAGATGCAGACTGCCAGCGGCTTAACCATTCCTGTTTGAGGATGGGGGGTTGGCTCTGATTGTTATGAATAACACGCCAATCCGCCATATCGGAAATGATTTCATTATTGCTGCTGGTCTCGGCAATATTGCGTATATGAACTTGAAAGGTGCAGTGTCGAGCCAGTTGATCGGCGATCTTGCTATTAAAACCACGACCCTCAAAAAAACCACGCATGGGTTGAGGCGCGCGCTGATTGAGTTCCAGGAAGAAAGTGTCATCCTTGATGATCCAGCCCGCTATTCCAGTGGATTCATTAATGACCTCTTGTTCAAGAATGTCACTGGCTTCAGCACTATAAGCGTTGTTTGCAGATAGTATGAATAATATAAGGCATGCATAGGTTGGCACCCATACTATATTAGTGTGTGGCATTACCGGATTCAATCATGGTGCGTGTCATAATGTGATCAGTATAGGCAATGGCGATGGCCGATAACAAGAAGGTGATATGAATAACCACTTGCCACATGATAGTTTCATAGGCCATCTTTTCGGCATTAATAAAGGTTTGTAGCAGATGAATAGAGGAGATACCAATTAACGCCATGGAGAGCTTGATCTTCATGGTGGTGGCATTTACATGTGAAAGCCATTGTGGGTGATCCGGGTGTTCCTCCAGGTTGAGCCGGGAGACAAAGGTTTCATAACCACCGATGATGACCATAATTAACAAATTAGCGATCATCACGACATCAATCAATGCCAGCACGATGAGCATAATCTCTGATTCGGTCAGGCTTGCAGCACCAGCTACCAGATGAAAGAGTTCAATAAAGAAGTGATAGACGTAAACCCCCTGAGCCATGATGAGACCAAGATAGAGAGGGGCTTGTAACCAGCGACTCCAGAAGATGAGTCGGGAAAATATTTGCATAGAGTGAGGGGCTTGTGACGGCATGGTGTCTATAAATCCTGCTAAAAGTCATTTTATTGTAGGCATTTTAGCATAGAAGCCGGGTTCCCTGCATTCCGGGCGGTGTATTCTGGTAAGATACATGGATGGATGTTTCATACCTACTCGACTCCCTGAACGATGCTCAACGTGAGGCCGTTAGTGCGCCCCCGGCACATCGGCTGGTGTTGGCGGGTGCCGGTAGTGGCAAGACCCGGGTGCTGGTACATCGTATCGCCTGGTTGATACAAGTTGAGCATGTTTCACCTTATGGTGTGTTGGCTGTGACCTTTACCAACAAGGCGGCTGCCGAGATGCGTGGTCGTATCGAAAAAATTCTTGGTATCCCCGTGGGTGGTATGTGGGTGGGGACTTTTCATGGTCTGGCACATCGCCTGTTACGCGCCCATTGGAAAGAGGCCGGGTTGCCGCAGACCTTTCAGATCCTGGATTCGGATGATCAATATCGATTGATTCGGCGCTTGTTAAAGGCGATGGAGCTGGATGAAGAAAAGTGGCCAGCGCGGCAGGTGCAGCATTTTATTAATGGCCGTAAGGATGAAGGCATACGCCCGGCACACATTAATCACCATGAAGACCTTTTCCTGAAACAACAGGTACGCATCTACGAGGAATACGAGGCGTTGTGTAATCGTGGTGGCCTGGTTGATTTTGCCGAGATGTTATTGCGTGCGCATGAAATCTGGTTGAACCACCCGGATTTGTTAGCGCATTATCAGTCACGTTTTCAGCATATTCTGGTCGATGAGTTTCAGGATACCAACACCATACAGTATGCCTGGCTACAGTTGTTGGCCGGTAAGCAATCCTATCTATTTGTGGTGGGTGATGATGATCAGTCGATCTATGGTTGGCGTGGTGCAAAGATTGAAAATATCCATCGTTTCTCCAAAGATTTTCCTGCCGTCGAGACCGTTCGTCTGGAACAGAATTATCGTTCTACCGCAGCTATCCTTGCGGCTGCCAATGGGCTGATTACACACAATGAAGGTCGTCTGGGCAAGAACCTGTGGACCGATGGTGAACAGGGTGATCCAGTACAAGTGTACGCGGCCTTTAATGAATATGATGAGGCGATCTATGTGATCGGACGCATACAGGCCTGGCTGGAACAGGGCAATGTGCGTAGTGATGTCGCTATCCTTTATCGTTCTAATGCACAGTCGCGGGTGTTTGAAGAAAAATTATTACAGGCTGGCACCCCTTATCGGGTTTATGGTGGTCAGCGTTTCTTCGAGCGGGCAGAAATCAAGGACGCACTGGCTTATCTGCGCCTGGTGGCGAATGATAATGATGATGCTGCCTTTGAACGGGTAGTCAATCATCCGCCGCGAGGTATTGGTGAACGCAGTGTGGCAACTGTTCGAGATTATGCCAGACAACATGAGGTCTCGTTGATGCAGGCCGTACAGTCAATTATTGAAAATAAGATATTGAATGGGCGTGCTTGTAAGGCTCTGACAGGTTTCCTCAATATTTTGCAGCAGATGAAACAAGGTATTGATGAACTGCAGCTTGATGAACAGATGGAGCATGTGCTGGAGATCAGTCGCCTACGTGAACATTATGGTAAGGAGAAGGGTGAAAAGGGTCAGTCGCGCATTGAAAACCTGGATGAGTTAATTAGTGCCGCCAGACAGTTTGAACCGAATGAAGATATTGAAGGCCTGACTCCGCTACTGGCTTTTCTTGCCTACGCGGTGCTTGAGGCCGGTGAGGGACAAGGTTCAGCCAATGAAGAATGTGTGCAGTTGATGACCTTGCACTCCGCCAAGGGTCTGGAATTTCCGCTAGTATTTTTGTGTGGTCTGGAGGATGGCTTGTTTCCTCATCGTATGTCGATGGATGATCCGGCTCGATTAGAAGAAGAACGACGGCTTTGTTATGTTGGCATGACCCGTGCCTGTAAGGTACTCATCTTGTGCCATGCTGAGCGTAGACGTTTACATGGTATGGAATCTTTTTCGCGACCCTCACAATTTTTACGCGAGATCCCACAGGATTTATTGGAGAATATTCGGGTGCAGAATAAGGCCGCTCAATATTCCGCCAAGGTGCTGGCACAGCCCAGCATTCCTTTTCCATTGGAGGATACCGGGACTGGTTTACGCATCGGTCAGGGTGTGCATCATGAAAAATTTGGTGAAGGTGTCATCCTCGGTTTAGAAGGGCAAGGCAGTCATGCCCGTGCCCAGGTCAATTTTGCTCATGCGGGTGCCAAGTGGTTAGTCTTATCCTACGCCAAGCTTACCCCGATGTAGTTTTTGTCGGGTTACGCTGAGCGCAGCGTAACCCGACAGAGTTCAACGTGAGGATGGTAACGCTACTACCGTAGCCAGCGGGCTTTTTTCTTTATACCCGGCGAGTGAGATCACCTCGGGTGAATTCTGTGGTATACCGATATGATTACCCTGCACGAAGTCGATACCATACTCTTTTAATAGATTGAGTGTGGCTTCATCCTCAACATGTTCGGCAACGGTCTTCTTGCCCAGCGCATGGGCGACCTGATTCATGGATTGAACCATGGCTTGATCAACCGGTGCATTCGCCATAGCATGGACAAAGGCGCCATCAATCTTGAGCCTGTCGACAGGGAGATGTTTGAGGTAGGCAAAGGATGAGAAACCAGAACCAAAATCATCCAGCGCAAACTGACAACCAATATCCTTGAGTGCATGAATAAATGTCGTGGCGGCATTAATGTTAGCAATCGCTGCGGTCTCGGTTACCTCGAAGGTAATCCATTTGGGATCGAGGCGTGTCTCTGTAATCAGATCACGAATCATCGGTAACAGGGTTTCATCCTCAAAGGCTTTACCCGAAAGGTTAATTGAGAAGGCGACCTGGCGACCACTGTTATGTAGTTCGGATAGTTTTAGTATGGCGTGTTTTACAATCCAGCGATCCACTGCGTGGATTAAACCAAAGCGTTCGGCAGCAGGCATGAAGCCACCGGGCAGAATAACGCCACCATCCTCGCAGACCATGCGCACCAGTACCTCATAGTCCTGCACCTGACCATCATCAGTCGAAAAAATGGGTTGGTAAACCAGTTGGAAGCGATCATGTTCCAACATCTCACGAACTCTGGCAGCCCAGCCCATGTCTTCAGCCATGCCGTCTTTATCTCGCAGACTGGGGTTATAGAGATTGGTGCAATTACGCCCTTGTGTCTTGGCCATGTTACAGGCGAGGTCGGCATGAGAAAGCACCTCATCAGCGGAATTAGTCTGTCCGTCGATGACCGCCATGCCGATGCTACAGGTAATGTTAAAACTCTTGCTGTCGTAGAAGAATTTATATTTTTCAAAACGGCTACGGAAGTTTTCTGCGGCCAGCATGAGATCATCGGCATTGATGTTATACAGTAACAGGGTAAATTCATCGCCACCAAAACGGGACAGTAGATCGCCTTCTCTAACATAAGATATTAGTAGCTTACTAATCTCAATCAGCAGTTGATCACCGGCGGCATGACCAAGGGTATCATTAATATATTTGAACTGATCAAGATCGATATAACACAGGGCGCAAGGATTACCACTACGGGCAACGCGTGATACGGTGCGTTCCAGTTCCTGTTGAAAATAACGTCGATTAAACAGACCGGTTAAGGCATCATGCTCGGCCTGGAATTCGAGTTGTTTCTGGAAGGCCTTTTGTTCCGAGATGTCTCGTGCAGTACCACTGATATGGATGATGTTACCTTCATTGTCATAGTGTGCCTTGGCGTTAAAACTCAGGTGATGAGGCTTGCCATTAGCATCGGTATGCACGGTTTCATATTGCACCAGTTCATGTCCCTGGGTAATTCTTTCAAACACCTTATTGTTTTCATCGGCATGATCCAGAGAATAAAAATCAGACATCGGGCGACCCAGCATTTGTCCTGGCTCCAGACCATAGATGGCATAACTGGCACGATTAAGATAAGTCCAGTTACCATCCACATCGGCACTCCATACCAGATCGTGTGCGGTCTCCACCAGATCCCGATAACGTGCTTCGGCATCCATTAATTGATTCTCGGCACTTTTGCGTTTGGAGATATCGGCGACCAGGCAGGTATACATATGCTTGCCACTAATCATCATTTCACTAACGCGCACCGATACTGAGAGTGCATCACCATTACGATGATGTCCGGCGGTCTCGATGGCTTGAGTAATGCCCCTGGGTTTTTGGTTATCCTTACCGAAGATGTCGGGTAGTAACCAGGACAGGGTGCGACCACCAATCTCATGTGAGAGATAACCGAACAGTTGTTCGGCAGCCGGGTTGAAATTATCAATCACACCCTTGCTATCAATGACGATAATACCCTCGGCAGCACCATCAATTACGGTGCGGATATGAGACTCCTGATCGCCCAGGCGACGAAATAGTTTGCCCAGGGTTTGTGTCATGTAACCAATCTCATCGGTTGACTGGGCACGTAGTTGAGCCAGTTCATTACGCGTTGATGCGCCATGACGACTGAGCATCATCTGTACCGGGCGTAGAGCCTGTGCCATGCCTTGAATCGACAGACCAGTAATAATGAGGGTGGTGATAGCCAGTGTTGCCCATATATAAAGTAGCGAACTGTCCAGGGTACCGGTTTGAGTCCAGTGGTAGTTCAATAACAGGGAATATGAGAGCAGAGGGACAAAGCCGCCGAGTAACATGATCTTGGATTTGATGCTGAGTTGTACCTTGTGCAGACCCATGTGAGCCACAATCTGACCAAGGCGATCTTGTGCTGCGAGATAGGCAGGTAGCCCGATGAGTACCGCCGCCGTTAATTGTAGCAGGGTGAAATAGATGATATTCGTCACCTCAATATCAGCCAGGCTGACCCCCCCGGATAACAAACAGGCCAGCGGTGTTGCTAGTGAGGAAAACAGAAATAATCCCCAGTAATCACGCCCGAAGCGATCAAGGTGGCGGTGCAGGTTATTTGGTGCTGTACCGCCTTCGGGGTGACGGTGTAACCAGGAGATAAAAGGCCCTAGGTAGCGTGAGAAGTGGATAGCCGCCCAGCCCACGGTCGCAATAACATAGAGCGGAAATATCGAGCTTTGTAATGATGCCATTAAAACCGGCAGCGAGAGAGCTTTAAACAGGATAGCAGCAGCAATACCCGCCGCCATTGATAGCCCAAAACCCGCAATAATAGAAAGAGTAAAGCGACCGCGAAGTCCGTCGAGATTATTTGTTAACATAGGCGTGTGCTCAGTTAATTTTTGCTCAGTGATAATGAAGACCAGGGATTCTCATGCATATAATTCGCAAAATCCTTTTTATCCTATTAATCATAGCATTAAGAGCTAAACCTAATTTTTTACTATAATGCCACAATTTAACTGCGACGCAAGAGGTAATATCTATATTTTGTAGATAATATTTACATGTAGGTCGGGTTAGCGTAGCGTATTTATGTAGGGTGAGTACTACGCACCAGACGAACCTTAATAACGGAACCCCCAGGAACTTGTCATCCTCGCGTATGCGGGGATCCATACAACGGAGATCTAATGAAAAGACGTGACTTTATCCAGAAGGCCAGCGGCAGCGCCCTTGCAGTGAGTGGCATACTCGCCGCCCCCGCTGTCCATGCCGCCAAAAAGATCCGCTGGAAGATGGTCACCAGTTGGCCAAGAAACTTTCCAGGGCTCGGTACTGGAGCTAATTATCTGGCTAAAAAGATTGTTGAGATGAGTGGTGGCAGGATCCAGGTTAAGGTCTATGGTGCCAACGAGTTAGTGCCAGCTTTTGAGGTTTTCGACGCTGTTTCCAGAGGAACGGCACAAATGGGGCATAGTGGAGCCTATTACTGGAAGGGCAAAAGTGAGGCAGCACAGTTCTTTTCCTCGGTTCCCTTTGGTCTTACCGCCCAGGAGATGAATAGCTGGTTATATTATGGTGGCGGTATGGAGCTGTGGGAAAAGGTCTATAAACCCTTCGGCCTGATCCCCACCGCAGCGGGCAATACCGGGGTGCAGATGGGAGGCTGGTTTAATAAACAGATCAATAATATCGATGATCTCAAGGGGTTGAAGATGCGCATCCCCGGACTCGGCGGCGAGGTCTTGCGCCGCGCCGGGGGTACCCCCGTTTCCCTACCCGGAGGTGAGTTATTTACCGCCCTGCAATCCGGCACCATTGATGCTACCGAATGGGTAGGTCCTTATAATGATCTTGCATTTGGACTATACAAGGCGGCTAAACACTATTATTACCCCGGTTGGCACGAGCCTGGCAGCAGCATCGAGGCCTTTATCAACCAGGAAGCCTTCGAGGCCCTGCCCAAAGATCTGCAAAGCATCGTAAAGAATGCCAGTCGTGTTGCCAATCAGGATATGCTCGCCGAATACACCGCACGCAACAACGCCGCCCTGGATACCCTGGTCAATAAGCACAAGGTTGATCTCAGAAAATTCCCCGATGATGTCCTTAATCGCCTGCGTCAGATCTCCGATGAGGTTGTCGCCGATGTTGCCAATAACGACCCATTATCAAAAGAGGTCTATGACAGCTTCCGAAAATTCAGGAAGCAGGTTATGGCGTGGCATGATGTATCGGAGCGAGCATATTTGAATGCCAGAGGGTAGGGTGCGCACTGCGCACCATTGTTTGGTCTTTGTCTCCTCGTTCCCACGCCCCGCGTGGGAATGCATACCGCACCCTTTATTTATACACCAAATGGTATATAATATTGAGTATATGGTAAGTCGGGAGCCTTAATTATGTCGAACAAAGTACAAACCAGTTTGCGCCTTGATGCAGAAAAGTTGAGTGAGGCCAAGGTGATATTGACGCAATTAGGGCTTAATTTTACCGATGCAGTAAATATCTTCACCAGCATGGTGGTTTACAGGCGAGGCTTACCCTTTGATGTGGTTTTGCCAAATGATGAGACCCAAACTGCCATGCAAGAGACCCGTACAGGAAAAAACATGGAGTCTGTTACAGTAGATACGCTTAAGGAAGAGCTAAACATTGAAGAATCTTCTAAGGCATAAGCCTCCTCGTTCCCATGCTCTGCGTGGGAATGCATACTCTACATGGGAATGTAAATGGGAAGTCATTAGCAATATATTGATATAACTTCCCATATTTGTTATCTTGTAAAAAGGTAATGAATATTGGGTGTGATTTCAATGAAATACAATAAACTCAGTTATATAGATAAGCTTGACCAGCTACAGGTAGTCTTTAAGTATTCGACAAAACTATCGGAAGCAATAGGCATTTCTCGCAGGACACTTCTCAATTGGCGCAGCAGGCCTGATTCGATCTCTGCCGATAATCGTCTGAATATTGATGTTTTGTATTGCAGGCACTTGTTGATTCCTGAGTGGGATAACCCCGGACAATCCTTTGAGCCTGTTTTGTTACCGGATGATATGTCGCACAATGAGGCGCTGTTTCTCCCCTTTTTGCGTCGCTTGAGTTATGGCACGCTTGAGATTGAAACGGATATTAGCAAGGCTGATTTTGACAAGATTATTGATGAGAAAAAACTGCCCGGTAATATGAGCAGGCAGACCTTTCATGAAGGCTTCAATACCTTTATAACGCACAGGCAGCTTTGGCAACGGATTGTGGAAAACGGTGAGCCGATGTTAATCACGGAGGAGGGCATCAAGACCTTGCATGCTGATTTTATGCGAGGTATTTTTGATGATGCTGGCTTCTATTCCAGAAAAATACGTGTCATGGGGCAACTAGTTGGTGTACAAACCACAGAGCCGGATGATATTGCAGAAGAAATAAACCGGTGGGTCTACAAAGAGGCACAGTCTGTTACGCTTGAGGCGATTGCCAGGGCACACGCATATTTTATTTTGATTCATCCCTTTGGCGATGGTAACGGACGTGTGGGTCGCGCCCTGGTAATGGTGCAGTGCCTGAACGCCCGATTAATGCCGCCAATACTGGATGGTAAGAATAGAGCAATGTATTACGCAGCAATGGAACATGCAATGAAACATGGTTGTTATGCGCCTCTGGAGCGTCTTTTTTATGAGGCGGCGGGGCGGTATTAGGCTAGTCTGGCATGGAGAATTCACGCGCATAAGGTTCCTCGTTCCCACGCTCTGCATTCCCCGTCCTCGTTCCCATGCTCTGCGTGGGAATGCATACCGTACCTCCATATCACTCCTTGTTACACATGGGTTTGTATTGTACGCTATTCTGTACCTGGACGAGTGAAGCTCATATTTTTCAGAGCACACCTGGAATGATTACCTCTACTGGCAAAAAACTGATAAAAGAGGTGCAACATTCTCCATGTGAAGGTGTTGGCAAACCAGAACCGTGATTAACAAGGATGTTAAATGTTTATTTATCTAGATGAGTCAGGTGATTTAGGGTTTGATTATAAAAATAAAAAACCATCACAAAAATTCGTAATTACCTTGCTTGTTTGTTATAACAAAGATGCTGTAATAAGTTTTAAAACATCTGTTCGTAAAACGCTAAGAAATAAAGTAAACCATAAAAAGAAGAATAAGCGAGTTGTTGATGAATTGCATGCAACGAGTGATTCTATTAAGACTAAACAATATTTTTACAGGCATATTAAAAATCAGGATTGGGCTATTTATACAGTTGTGCTTAATAAAAGAAATGTTTATGACTATTTAACTAATAAGGCTGGTAGGAAGAAACTTTATAATTACCTTGCTAATTTTATATTAGAAAAGGTTGATTTGAGTTCAGTTAATCCAGCGGTAACTATGATTGTAGATAAGTGCAAGAATAAGGTTGAAATTGAAGATTTTAATAAATATTTAGCTAATCAGTTGGAAGGACGATTACCATTAAATATTCCATTATACATTCATCATGAAGACTCTAAAGCAAGTTCAGGGTTGCAAGCAGTAGATTCTTTTTGTTGGGGTATTTATCGTAAGTATGAGCATAGTGATACTGAATGGTATCAATTTTATGCAGGTAAGATAGCTTTTGAAACGGAGTATTTAGGGAAATAGACAGGCATAAAAAAGACGGCCCCTGTTATGTCATAATCTAAGCACTCTTGCCAACCGCTGGAAGGGAACATGCTAGGCACATAACAGGATTTACCCGTCTATTGTTCATCATGGCTCCTAAACTCTATAAAATCAAGTGTTAATGTATAGTGTTAATATGTACGGTTTATAAGATTTTAAATAAAACAACGGGTTGTATGGTTTTGGTGCAGCAGAAATAGTAAATAAGGTCCTGGTGTTTATTTTCTAATAGGTAATGATATTGATTCTGGCGAACTCTCTGTCTATGTGGGTGAAGCTGAGAAGGTTACGAAGCGACTAAAACAGCATTTAAATAAAGAATTCTGGAATCAGGTTGTTGCCTTTGTTAGTAAAGATGAAAATCTAACTAAGGCACATATTAAATATCTTGAAGGTAAATTAATTGAGATTGGCAATAGGGCGGGTAAAGGTATTATTCAAAATAATCAGGGTAGTGGGGCACGTTTGCCAGAAGCTGATCAAGCAGAAATGGATATATTTTTAGATCGTATCTTAAAGTTGTTACCAGTAATGGGAACGAGCTTATTTTCGATACCTAGTGTTAGTAATAAGGTAGCTAAGAATCGCTTGGTGTGTAAGATAAAAAATGTGACGGCCTATGGTAACCGTACTGAAAATGGTTTTGTGGTATATGAAGGTTCAGAAGCAATTTTAGAAGATAGGAAATCAGCAGTGAGAGCTAAGGTGCAAAGAGAGGCGTTGATAAAAAAGGAATTTTAGTTCAAAAGGATGACTGATTGTTTTTTGCAAAAGAGCATGAGTTTACAAGTCCAAGCCTGGCGGCAACCATGATTCATGGTGGGGCAGCAAATGGCCTCATTGCCTGGAAGACAAAAGATGGTAAGAAGTTAAAGGAATTAGAAGCGGGTTGATCGTTAAATTAATTTAAAAGTACATCTGGATTTATTGGAGTAATAAATAAGTGATCAATGCTTTTTATCAGAATAAACTCAGTAGTTTAAATGTTGATCGATCCAGTGGTTATCCAAAGCCGCATAAGGTGTGCTTGCTGTTTGCAGTAATCGATCTGATAAAAAATGGTCAGGTTATCAAGAATGAATTTGTTATTAATGATAAGTTAAAAGAAGCTTTTAATGCTCACTTCGATAGACTTAAAAAAGGTAACGATGCCAATAATATTATTAATCCTTTTTATCACTTAAAGAGTGATGGCATTTGGCATTTCAAAGTAAAGCCAGGTAAGCAGACGGCTTTTGA
>JAADJB010000032.1 GCA_013151035.1 Gammaproteobacteria bacterium | reverse complement strand
GATACGGGGAATATTATACTTGAATAGGGAGGAAGGACTTTTAGTCCTTCTTGAAGCAACCTATGGACTTTCAGTCCATAGTCGTTGAGTTAATTGTTGCGTTGTAGTATATGTTTAGTAATATATGGGTTTTAGTTGGTTGAATAGCATTAATTAAACATACTAGACTCACATTTTGGGTGATGAGTAATCATATGGTGTGAATCAAAAAAGGAAGTGTTTTGAAAGTAATCGTGACAGGCGGTGCGGGTTTTATCGGCTCTGCAGTAATACGCCAATATATAAATGAAACCGATCATGAAATCATCAATCTGGATGCCTTGACCTATGCGGGTAATCTGGAATCCTTATCGGGCGTGTCTGATAATTCAAGATATCATTTTGAGCAGGTGGATATCCGGGATATTGATGCGCTTGAGCGGGTATTTAATGAATATCAGCCTGATGCCATCATGCACCTGGCGGCTGAATCCCATGTGGATCGATCAATTGATGGGCCGGCTGATTTTATCCTGACCAATATTGTCGGTACCTATAATCTTCTGGATGTAGCCAAAAAATACTGGGATGCCCTGGAAGGCTCCAGAAAAGAGGCCTTCCGCTTCCATCATGTCTCAACGGATGAGGTCTATGGCGATCTGGATGCGACTGGTTTCTTCACCGAAGAAACCTCCTATGATCCAAGCTCCCCCTATTCTGCCAGCAAGGCGTCATCCGATCACCTGGTGCGGGCATGGCACCGCACCTATGGCTTCCCTATTGTGATCACTAATTGTTCCAATAATTATGGCGGCTACCAATTCCCTGAAAAACTGATTCCCCTGGTAACATTAAATGCGCTGGAGGGTAAACCCTTGCCTATTTATGGTACGGGTGAGCAGATTCGTGACTGGTTGCATGTCGATGACCATGCCAGGGCACTGCGTCTGGTGCTGGAGCAGGGTAAGAATAGTGAAACCTATAATATTGGTGGGCATAACGAGAAAACCAATCTGGATGTGGTGAAGACAATATGTGCCTTGCTGGACAGGATGGTGCCTGATTCACCCTATATCCCGCATGAAGAACTGATTACCTATGTGGCGGATCGCCCCGGCCATGATGTGCGTTATGCTATCGATGCCGACAAGATTGCGAAAGACCTGGGCTGGACACCGGATGAGACCTTTGAAAGCGGGATTGAAAAAACCATTCAATGGTATCTGGACAATAGTGAGTGGTGTCGACGGGTGCAGGATGGTAGTTATCAACGTGAAAGATTGGGTACGGGAGATGCAGAATAATGAAAGGGATCATTCTGGCTGGTGGTTCAGGTACACGTTTATACCCGATTACGCAGGGTGTCAGTAAACAGCTAATGCCGATTTATGATAAACCTATGATTTATTATCCATTATCTGTATTGATGCTGGCGGGTATAACCGAGGTTTTAATCATATCAACACCAACAGACCTGCCGCAATTCAAGGCATTGCTTGGAGATGGTAGCCGCATTGGTATGAGGTTTTCTTACAAGGAACAGCCATCACCTGATGGTCTGGCACAGGCCTTCATTATTGGTGAAGAATTTATTGGCGATGATGATGTTTGCCTGGTATTGGGCGATAACATCTTTTATGGCTATGGCTTTACCGGAATGCTGGCAAGCTCTGTTGCTAGTGTGAAAGAGGAAGGCAAGGCAACGGTATTTGGTTATTATGTTAAAGATCCAGAGCGTTATGGTGTCGCCGAATTTGATGCCGAAGGTAATGTCTTAAGTCTTGAGGAAAAGCCTGAAAAGCCCAGGAGTAATTACGCGGTTGTGGGGCTGTATTTTTATCCTAATAGTGTCTGCAAGATTGCCAAAACAATTAAGCCCTCTGCTCGGGGTGAATTGGAGATTACAACCGTCAATCAGATATTTCTGGATCAGGGCAATCTGAAGGTGAAATTGATGGGGCGAGGTTATGCCTGGCTGGATACCGGCACCCATGAAAGTCTGCTTGAGGCATCGAATTTCATTCAAACCATTGAGAATCGTCAGGGTTTGAAGGTGGCATGTATTGAAGAGATTGCTTATGAAAGGGGCTATATCAAGAAAGAGGATCTAATTAAATTGGCACAGCCATTGAAAAAGAATCAATATGGGCAGTATTTGTTACGCCGTGCTAATGAGGATGGAACGCGATAATGAATGTGATTAAAACAAAAATACCTGATGTGATGATTCTGGAGCCGGCAGTCTATGGTGATGAGCGTGGGTTTTTCTTTGAGAGCTTTAATGCACAATCATTTCAGCAGGCAACGGGGTTGAGTCATCAGTTTGTGCAGGATAATCATTCTCGTTCAACTAAAAATGTATTGCGTGGTCTGCATTACCAGATCAAGCAGCCACAGGGGAAGCTGGTGCGGGTGGTTCAAGGTGAGGTCTTTGATGTCGCCGTTGATATTAGACGCAGTTCACCGACGTTTGGGCAGTGGGTTGGTGAGCATCTGAGTGCTGAAAATAAAAAGATGTTCTGGGTGCCACCGGGCTTTGCACATGGTTTTGTTGTGTTGACAGAAACGGCTGAATTTCTATATAAAACAACAGATTATTATGCGCCTGAACATGAGCGTTGTATTATATGGAATGACCCTGATATTAATATTGAGTGGCCTGTTGAACAGGCTCCAGCCTTGTCTGATAAAGACCAGTCAGGAGGACGCTTGAAAACGGTTGAGGTTTTTGAGTGACAGATTCTTTGGTGAATAAAAATACGGTGCCAGTGATCCTTGTTATCGGTAAGGATGGTCAGGTTGGTTGGGAATTACAGCGTTCCATGTCAGTATCAGGCAGGGTTGTCGCTGTTGGCAGAGCTAATCTGGATTTGTCTGATTCTGATAATATACGTTCCGTTATTCGTGAGATAAAGCCTGATATAATCATCAACGCAGCAGCCTATACTGCGGTTGATAAGGCGGAAGAGGAACAGGATCTGGCGCATCAGATTAACGGCATTGCACCCGGTGTTATGGCAGAAGAGGCACAGGCGCTTAATGCCCTGCTGATTCATTATTCAACCGATTATGTCTTTAGTGGTTCGAAGGATATCCCTTATAATGAAACGGATCAGCCTGATCCTGTTAATGTTTACGGGTTTAGTAAGCTGGCGGGTGAAGAGGCAATTCAGGCGGTTAATTGTAACTATCTAATATTGAGAGCATCCTGGGTCTTTGCGTCACGCGGTAATAATTTTTTATTGTCGATGTTAAGATTGGCGGGTGAACGGGAAGAATTGAATATTGTGGGTGATCAAATAGGTGCGCCTACTTCGGCAAGACTGGTCGCAGATGCGACGTCTTATATTGTTAGGTGTGCGTACTTTGAATTGAAACAAGGCCGTTTTAAGTCGGGTTTGTATCACCTGGCATCTGCCGGTGAAACCTCATGGCATGGCTTCGCACAAAGGATTATTCAGTCAGCACGATCCACTTTGTCTGATCGGAAGATTATTGTTAAAGATATCAATCCTATTAAAACAACAGAATACCCAACACCGGCTAAAAGACCGCTCAATTCTCGCTTATCAACAAATGAATTAAGGCAGCGCTTTGGTGTCTACCTCCCTGATTGGGGTTATCAAGTGGATTTGAGTATTCAGGAACTGGGTTAGTGGGTATATCCAACATATTGATTGAGAGGTTTTGTAAGGTATGAGTGTAATAAAAAATGAAAGTCAGTTGGTTTGGAGAGAATCACCACTATTTTGGGCATTATTAGTTCTTAGTGGCCTGTTGATGGTTGTGATTTATTACGACGGTCTGGAATCGATGGTAACAACCTGGGAAAACCAGGAAGAATACGGACATGGTTTTATTATCCCATTTATCACCTTATTTCTTATCTGGCAAAAAAGTGATCAATTAGAGGCAATAGAATTCCAGCCATCCTGGTTCGGGGTTGGTGTGGTCGCTTTTGGGTTGGTTCTATTTTTTGTTGGTGAACTGGCAGCCATTTATACCCTGATACAATATGCCTTTCTGTTTGCCTTATTTGGTGTAGTGCTTACTATATTGGGACGCAAGGCATTTGCGGTCATTCTGGTGCCTATGCTGATCTTGTTGTTCATGATCCCGTTGCCGGCATTTGTATTAAATAACCTTTCCTCTGAACTTCAGTTGATATCTTCCCAAATAGGCGTGGCTGTTATACGCGCAATGGATATTAGCGTTTACCTTGAAGGCAATGTGATTGATCTGGGGGCTTATAAATTACAGGTTGTTGAGGCCTGTAGTGGCTTGAATTATCTGTTTCCCTTGATGACACTAGGCTTTATGGCGGCCTATTTCTTTACCGGGGCATGGTGGAAAAAGGCTGTTATATTTTTATCAACTATCCCTATTACTGTATTAATGAACAGTTTCAGGATTGGTGCTATTGGCGTTATGGTTGAGTATTGGGGGCCGGAAATGGCAGAAGGCTTTCTGCATGATTTTGAAGGCTGGGTTGTCTTTATGGGCTGTATCGCCATCTTGATGCTGGAGATGTGGATTCTGGCAATGATTGGTAAGGATAAATTACCCTTACGAGAGGCATTTGGCCTGGACTTTCCTGCGCCCACACCGGATGGTGCCGAGATTAGGGTTCGTAAGATACCGTTACAATTATACATTGCGCTAGCTTTATTGGCGGGGGTTTCGGTGTTGGCGGCAACATCGTCTGAGAGGGTTGAGATTGAACCGACTCGGGAAAAGGTGTTTTATGAGTTCCCGCGTAGTTTTGATGGCTGGACAGGACGTAAAGGTTACCTGGAGCAGATCTATCTTGATACGTTGAAGTTGACGGATTATGCCATTATTGATTACAGGGCACCGGATGGCGGCAGTGTGAATTTTTATTCGGCTTATTATATTTCGCAGAAGAAAGGGGCCTCTATTCACTCACCAAAATCCTGTATTCCGGGCGGCGGATGGCGTATTGCTGAGCATAATCAGCATTTGATTGAAGGTGCAACGATTGGTGGTGTGCCTTTGCGAGTGAATCGTTTGGTGATCAAAAAAGGTGAAATACAGCAATTAGTTTATTACTGGTTCCAGCAACGGGGGCGCATCATTACTAATGAGTATATGATGAAATGGTTCCTGTTCTGGGATGCGTTGAAGATGAATCGTTCAGATGGTGCCTTGATCCGGTTAACAACAAGCTTAAGCAAAGGGCAGGATATCAGTATTGCCGACCGTAGGCTTGAGGCCTTTAGCAAGAAGATTGCGCCATTAATTCCTGAATATGTACCTGAATAGTATTTAATTCATGCTGATATTTTTCTCCTTCCTGTCGTCACTGATTGTAACGATGGTGCTTATCCCTCCGCTAATGAAGATGGCGGAGCGTATGAACATCATTGATATTCCCGATGAGCGCAAGGTTCATGCCATCGCTATTCCAAGAATTGGTGGTGTTGCAATGGTCGTGGGCGTTATTACTGCGATGTTGGTATGGATGCCTATGACAGGGCAAATCTATGCACTTCTTGCCGGCGTTATTGTGCTGGCAATTTTTGGTATGTGGGATGATTGCACGGATCTGGATTATCGAATTAAGTTTATCGGGCAGTTTTTAGCTATCCTGATTGTCGTTTATCTGGGCGATGTGGTTTTTAGCCGGGTGCCCTTTATTAGTGCTGAGTATTGGTTTTATACCCCCGCGTGTATTTTTACATTGATATTTTTGGTGGGGGTGACTAATGCCTTTAATCTGGCAGATGGCCTTGATGGCCTGGCGGCAGGGTTAACGCTATTAAGTCTGGCGGGTGTCGCAATATTATCTTATCTTTCAGATGGTTATGTCGTTTTGTTTTTGGCATTGGCGGTTATTGGCGCTATTATAGGGTTTCTTCGTTTTAATACCCATCCAGCCGTTATATTTATGGGTGACACGGGTAGCCAGTTTTTGGGCTTTAGTGTGGGCATTCTATCGGTTTTACTCACACAGCAGGAGAATACTGCACTGAGTCCGGTATTACCGATTTTACTCCTGGGTCTGCCGATTCTGGATACCCTGATGGTGATGACACGACGTATCTATGAGGGACGCTCACCCTTTTCTCCTGATAAGACCCATTTTCATCATAAATTGCTTAACCTGGGTTTTGATCAGACAGAATCCGTTGTTATCATCTATCTGGTACAGGTTTCTTTTGTTATCACAGCATTACTGATGCGTTATGAATCAGATGCGTTGCTGCTGGTTATTTATGTAACTGCCTGTTTATTAATTGTTGGGCTGCTGGAATGGGCTGCCAGAGTGAATTGGCGTGTGCATGAATCGGGTACTCAGTCGTGGATACAGAATCTGTTGAATCGGCTGGAATCCAATGTTGTGATACATGGCCTGCCGCAGAAAATTATATCTTCCCTGCTGTCGATATTATTTTTAGTATCTGCTTTTTTTGTTACCGATATTCCTTATGATTTGGGCATTGGTGCCGCAATTGTAGGAGTCTTGTTATTTTTGCGTTTGGTATTTGGCTATACCTTATGGTTTTTATTTTTGCGCCTGATGATATTTGTTACCGGGACATTCGTAGTTTATTTAACCGGTATATATCAACCAGGGTTGAGCTTGTACCCGCCAATGACGGAATATATATTTTATGGTGTGGTGTTTGTGTTATTGATTATAGGTATCCGGTTTTCATCAGAAGATCGTTTTAAGCTCAATCCAACGGACTATTTACTGGTGTTTGCAGTGTTTGCATTAGCGGCGGTATCGGAACAAAACCTGCATGAATACAAGGTATTATCTAATATTATAAAAATGATGGTATTGTTTTATGCTAGCGAATTTATTTTGCGAAGAATGACGAGTCGTTGGAATGTTTTTACGGTGTCATCCCTGTTGTGTTTGGGTGTAATCGGGGTTAGAGGTTTGTTGTAAAGGCGCTGTGTGCGCTGAGCACATGATGTAATAGATAGGATTTCTCTGGAGAAACAAGATGAAGTTAAGTAAAAAAATTAATCGAGTATTATTGAGTGGCCTGGTTGCAGCGGTATTGTTTGGCTGTGGTGGTGCAGAGGAGCGCAAGGCAAAATATCTCGAACAGGGAAAGATTTATTTTGAACAGGGTAATTATGAAAAGGCTCAAATTGAGATCAAGAACGTGCTGCAGATCGATCCTAAAACAGCGGAGGCATACTATTACTTAGGTCGTATCGGTGAGCAAAATAAGTCGTATCGTAAGGCCTTTAGTAATTATTTGAAAGCGGTTGATATGGATCCATCTATAACGGGTGCTCATGCTCGATTGGCGCAATTTTATTTGATGATGGCAGGTGCTGAGCGGGCAAAAGGAAATGAAGAGGCCGCTGCAGATGCCATAGAGAAGGTGCGTAATGAGGTTAAGGAGGTTTTAACGCGTAAACCGGGTGATCCAGAAGGCTTGGCATTAGAGGCTGCGATTATGGCGCATGAAGGCGATACAGAACGTGCCATTACGCAGTTGGAATCGGTGCTTAAAACCGATCCAACGCAAGATAGTGCGGTTGCTGCGTTAGCAGGGCTGTATGAAAAACAAGGGCAGATGGAAAAATCAGTGAGCGTGCTTGAAGCGGGTATTGAGTCTGTTGACGATGACGATATGGGGCTTCATTTGCGTTTGGCGCGCTCACACATGAAGCAAAATAATGAAGATGCGGCTGAGCGTGTATTAAAAGAAATGGTGGCAAAGAAACCGGATGTCTATAAATATCGGGTTATTCTGGTGACTTTTTACTATCAAATTGAAGCATATGACAAAGCAGAGACGGTATTAAGGCAATCGATTACGGATATACTGGCTGTTGAAGATGCAGCTGAGAAATCAATTGCTGAACGTTATATGGTTTTGGCGGATTTCCTGGAATCCAAGCGTGGTGCGGATGTCGCTATTAAAGAGTTGAAGCAGTTTATTGTTGATCAGCCAGAGCTTAAAGAATTGAGTTTTTCTCTGGCTAAGCTTTATATCAAGAATGAACAACAGAATGAAGCTGTCAAAATCTACAAAAATTTGGTTCAGTTAGAAGGGCTTGAGCCTATGGGTCTGAGGGCGAGAAATAGGCTTGCCTCAATTTATACCAAGGATAATGAGCTGGGCAAGGCGCGGATACTGGTTGCAGAGATTCTACAAGAAAATCCGCGTGATAATAATGCCTTGTTCTTGAAGGCGCAACACGCTGTTATAACAAAAGATTATGTAACGGCCATTGCTGCCTATCGTAGTTTATTAAGGGATATGCCCGATTCATCAAGAATATTGGCGTTGTTAGCGGCTACCCATCAGGCAAATGGTGAGTCTGATCTGGCGTTAGAGACGCTGAGAAGAGGTGTGGATGCCAATTCTCAGGATGTGAAGATACGTCTGCAATTAGCTAATCAATTATTGAGTGCCAATGAGGGTAAGCAAGCTGAGGAGCATATTGAAGCTGTTTTGGCTCTTGATCCGGATAATGTGACGGCATTAATGATGAAGGCCAGTCTGCTGGATGTGGCGGCGGATGCGGATGCGCTGGAGGCTATTTTTAGTAAGATTAAGTCGGTGGATTCCAAGCAGTGGCAGGCCTATTACAGAATGGGTCTGGTCTATAAACAAAAGGGTAATAGTGAAGCGGCGCTTAATGAGTTTGAACAGGCGTTAATGATTAATCCAGCATCACCAGAAGTGTTGAATGAGGTCATTATTACCCAGCTTGCTATGGGGCGTGAGGTGGATGCTGAGGAAAGGTTAAATGCTATATTGAAAGACAAGCCTGACCATGCCTCAGCTTCTCGCTTACTCGGTATGGTTTATCTTGCGCAGAAGAAATTTGATAAGGCTGAAAAGTTATTCGTTAAGCAAGTTGATGCCAATAAGGAAAATGGAGCGGGATATCGACAATTGGCTTATTCTCGTATGATGCGTGGCGATATGGACGGCGCAGAAAAATTCTATAAGCAGGGAATTGCTGCGCTGCCTAATGATGCACGCTTAAAAATGGGTTTAGGTAAGCTGTATGAGCAGCGTAAGGATATTGATGCAGCGTTGACCATATACAATGAAGTTTTAGCGGTTAACCCTGATTATGTTGCGGCATTAATTGCGAAATCAAATGTTTTGGCAATGAAGTCCGATGCAGAGGGGCTGGAAAATGTCTTGCGTCATCTTCAGACTGTGGCACCAGAAGGTTCGGAAGGACATTTCCGTATGGGTCGTCTGTATAAGGCAAAAGGTCAGTTGGAAGAGGCGTTAAGCGAGTTTGAAAAAGCATTGGAGCGTGCGCCAGAGTCAGCTGATTTATTATCTGAGTTAATCCAGTTACAGCTCAGGTTGGGGCAAACCGTGGCTGCTGAAGCACGGATTAAGGCGCTGTTGGATGTGCGTCCTGATCATGGTAGCGCCCACGGTTTATTGGGTCTGATATACATGGTACAAAAACGTTATGATTTATCTGAGAAGGAATTTAATAAGCAGATTGAAATTAATCCTAATGATCATAGTAGCTATTCTCAGTTGGCCAATGTGCGTATGGCAGAAGGTGACTTAAAGGGGGCTGAGAAGATATATAAGAGGGGTCTGCAGAGACTGCCAGGTAACTCTCGTTTATTGCTGGGGCTTGCTGGAGTATACGAGCGTTCACATGATTACACTGCGGCAATAAAAGTCTATGAGCGTATTATCAAGGCTGATAAAAAGAATATTGTTGCCTTGAATAATCTTGCTGCCTTGCTGGTTGAGTATCGGAATAATAAAAAGAATATACAGCGCGCTGTTGAGTTGGTAGAGCCCTTACGCCTGGTTCGTAAAGCAGCTGTTCAGGATACCCTGGGCTGGGTTAATTATCATGCAGGAAATTATCAGTATGCTGTGAATGTGCTGGAACGTGTCGTCGAGGCAGCTCCGCATTTACCACTGTTCCGTTATCACCTGGGTATGGCGCAATATAAAAATGGTGACAAGACAGTGGGGCGTGCCTCATTGGCAAAGGCACTGGAGATGGATCCGAAGTTTGAAGGAAGTGAAGTCGCGCGCAAGATGTTGAAGTAGTTTTTCAGGACTGGATTAGCAATGACAAATATAGGCTTTTATGGCTATGCGATAGGATCATTATTGTTTCTGATTCTGTCGATTTTGTTATTTTCCGGTCGCAAGGATCGTTATAGAAATAAGCTGTTTTTATTGGCGACTATTGTTAGTTCGCTCTGGATGGCAGTGGTTGCCTATTATTATTATGGAGGTTACGAGCAGCTCCTGTTTATCCCGTATATTCTGGAACTGCTGCGTGATTTTACCTGGATTGTATTTCTTGCCCATCTCCTGATTACGGCATATTCCAAAGAGGATCAACTTTACTATCGTTTTAGATCGATGGTTTTTTTGACGGCTGCATTCGTTCTTCTACTCATCGCATTGATTAGTTATCGGATGATTGTTAATCAGAAGGTTCTGGTTATATACGGGGTTGATTTTATTCTGGCGGGTAACCTGTTATTTGCTGTGTTTGGTTTGGTTCTTGTTGAGCAACTATTTCGTAATGTGCACCCGCAATTAAGACGGCTGGTAAAGTTTATCTGTATTGGTGCAGGCGGCCTTTTTGCCTATGACTTCTATCTTTATGCCGATGCCTTGATGATTCAATCATTGAATCCCGAGTTGCTCAAGGCGCGGGGCTTTGTTAATGCTGTCGTTGTTCCCGTTTTGGGGTTAGTGGTGGCGATGGATCCCCGATTAACTCAGGATGTATTTATTTCCCGCCGTATTGTTTTTCATACGGCGGCGCTGATTGGTGCGGGTGTTTATTTGTTGGCAATGGGTGCGGGTGGTTATTACGTCCGTATTTATGGTGGTAATTGGGGAGCTATCGCACAGATTATTTTCCTTTTTGGTGCGCTGCTTCTTCTTGTCGTATTGATGTTTTCAGATCAGCTGCGTGCCAGATTACGAATCTTTATTAACAAACACTTTTTTCATTATAAATATGATTATCGTGATGAATGGCTGCGTTTTATTGGAACCCTGTCATCGGGTGAAGTTAATGAAACATTACCCAAGCGGGTAGTACGTGCGATGGGTGAGGTTATTAATAGTCCAGGTGGTATACTATGGACATTACGGGACGGCAAGTGTTACGAGGTAGTGGCAAGCTGGAATATGGATTATCCGGATAACACCAATGAGGCCCCGGACAACTCATTGCCACGCTTTTTAAAGGAGCAGCAATGGGTCATTAACATGGACGAATATAGAAGGGAGCCCTACCGTTATCAGGATTTAACGCTGCCCGACTGGATTTATGAGATAAAGGATGCCTGGGTTATTAATCCACTGTTTTTGGGTGATGACCTGATCGGTTTTGTGATTTTATCTTATCCCCCCGCGCGCGAGCATTTTAACTGGGAGGATTGTGATCTACTAAAAACTTTGGGTAAACAGGTGGCGAGTCACCTGGCGCAGCAAGAGTCTTCTGAGGCATTATTTGATGCACAACAGTTTGAGGCGAGTAATCGACTTTCATCCTATGTGATGCATGATTTAAAGAATTTAATTGCACAGTTATCACTGGTGGTGAGTAATGCCGCAAGGCATAAGCATAATCCAGCGTTTATGGAGGATGCGATTAGCACAGTGGACAACTCAGTCACCAAGATGAATGACTTATTGGCTCATTTGAGAACGGGTGAGGTGGCCGATAATAAACGAGATAATGTGGAGTTATGTTCATTATTACAGGAAGTGGTTGAAACGATGTCGGCAGGACGACCTATCCCAAGTCTGGATTGCCAGGCAACCGGTATCAGTGCGAATGCCAATGCAGGCCGATTATCATCAATATTGGGTCATATTATTCGTAATGCACAGGATGCAACCGATAATGATGGTAGTATTATCGTGCGTTTGTTCAAGCAGCATGGACTGGCGGTTGTTGAGGTGCAGGATACCGGTGCCGGTATGAGTAAGGAATTTATTGCCGAGCGCCTGTTTAGACCTTTTGATACCACCAAGGGTAAGGTGGGCACGGGTGTTGGTGCTTGTGAAACACGGGATTTTGTGCGTGCAATGGGTGGCGAAGTTGAGGTTATTAGCCGTGAAGGCGAGGGTACATCCTTCCGCGTGCGTATTCCGATTAGCGATGAAGAGAAAAATGACGTAAAGTAGCGTCTGAAGATACTTTTTTAGAGACAAGTTCATGACAGATCATAAAAGAAAATTATTAATAATAGAAGATGATCCAGGCTTACAGGCGCAATTGCGCTGGTGTTTTGAGGATTGTGAGGTCATTATCGCGGGTGATCGCGAGACTGGGTTGGAAGAATTAAAGAAGCACGGGCCAGCGGTGGTTACCCTGGATCTTGGCTTACCGCCGGATTCGAGCGGAACGACGGAAGGCTTTCTCGCGCTTGAGCAGATACTGGAGATTGCTCCGCACACCAAAGTTGTGGTGGTTACCGGTAATAATGAACGTGAGAATGCCATGCGTGCGGTTGCGTTGGGTGCCAGTGATTTTTTCTACAAGCCGATTGATTCAGATATTCTGGGCTTTATTGTCAATCGTTCTTACCGTTTGAATGAGCTGGAGGTCGAGAATCATCGACTGAGCATACAGCCTCAGGATTCACCTCTGGAAGGTGTGATTACCAGTAGTCCCGAGATGTTACAGGTCTGTCGGACTATTGAGAAGGTAGCGCCATCCGATGCGACTATTCTGGTGTTGGGTGAGAGTGGTACGGGTAAGGAATTACTCGCTAGATCTTTGCATCTATTGAGTAATCGTGGTGATGGGCCCTTTGTTGCCATTAATTGTGCGGCTATTCCTGAAAACCTGCTGGAAAGTGAACTGTTCGGTTATGAAAAAGGTGCCTTTACCGGTGCCGTGAAGAGTACGCCGGGTAAGATTGAGATGGCGTCGGGTGGTACCTTGTTCCTGGATGAGGTGGGCGATATGCCGATGTCATTGCAGGCGAAGTTGTTACGCTTCCTGCAGGAAAGGGTTATCGACCGTGTGGGTGGACGAGTGCCTATTCAGGTTGATATTCGTGTGGTTTGTGCAACCCATAAAAACCTTCAGGATTTGATTGAAAATCAGTTGTTTAGAGAGGATCTTTATTATCGACTGAGTGAGATTTCTGTGCGTGTGCCGCCGCTAAAGGAACGGACTGGCGATGTATTGCTGCTATCCCGTATCTTCCTGGAGAAATTCAGCCAGCAACAAGGCGGTAAGGCGCATAGATTAGGTAAGGATGCATTGATTGCGCTGGAAGAATACCCATGGCCAGGTAATGTGCGCGAACTGGAAAACAGGATCAAGCGCGCAGTGATTATGGCTGATCACAAAATTATTTCTGCCTCCGATCTGGAGCTAGGGGACTCACCCGGCGGATCAAGTGTCAGCTTTGAGCTCAAGGGCTTGCGTGAAGATACCGAACGCCAGGCAGTGATGAGAGCGTTGTCGCATGTGAATGGCAAGATCGCACCGGCTGCGGAGTTATTGGGTGTTAGCCGACCTACCCTTTATGATTTAATCCGTAAGTATGAACTGAAGTAATGGTGCGCAATGCGCACCCTACCCGGTAGGGTGCGTACCACGCACCAATCTGTCATTCCCGCGAAGGCGGGGATCTTACCCGGTAGGGTGCGTACCACGCACCAACTCTATCACTTCAATTGCCCCTGAAACCGATCCAAATGTTCACTAATTTGTTCGGCAGACAAGAACCCAACCAGGCGATATTCTCTTTGTTCATCCCCATGAAGGTTAAAGAACAAGATTGAGGGTGGGCCGATGAGCCCATATTTCTTTAACAAGGCCTTATCAGTGGCATCATTCTCGGTAACATCGGCCTGTAGCAATACCATATTGGATAATTGAGCCTGTACGCCGGGATCAGAAAAAGTGAATTTCTCCAACTCCTTGCAGCTAATACACCAGTCAGCATAAAAGTCGAGCATAACAGCCTTGCCTTGTTCATTGGCGAGTTTGACCTCGTGCTCCAGTGATGCGATATCTTTGACACGCTTGAACATCACCATTTCTTTAGCTGATCCGGCAACACCTTGTGTGCTGTTAAATACGCCGCTTAGAGGTTGTAGCAGGCTGTGCCCACCAACAGCGATACCAAAGAGTAATATAATACCTTGTATCAGGAGTACCACACCCAGCCCCTTCCATAATCTTGCCCAACCGGATTGGCTCGAATCCAGACTATCCAGTGCGCGCATGTAACAGGCGGTTATGATTAACAGGATGGCGGATAACAGCATCATAATGCTGACCGGTAGGATACGCTCCAGCATCCACAGTGCCAGTGCCAATAACAGCACACCGAATACTGATTTGATGGTGTCCATCCAGGCACCCGCCTTGGGTAGTAGCTTGCCAGCACCCGTGCCAATAGCGAGCAGGGGTGCGCCCATGCCCATGCTGAGGGAGAATAAGGCCAGACCACCCAGTATCGCATCACCAGTTTGACCAATATAGATGAGTGCACCGGCTAAGGGGGCTGCGACACAGGGGCCAACAATCAGTGCTGACAGGAAGCCCATGATGGCAACGCCTAACAGTGAACCGCCGCGTTGGTTATTGCTGATCGCATTAAGGCGGCTCTGTAGGCTGGCAGGCAGTTGCAGGTTATAAAAACCAAACATGGACATCGCCAGAGCCACAAAGATCAAGGAAAAGGAGCCGATAATCCAGGGGTTCTGGAAGGCCGCTTGCAGGTTTTCACCGAATAACCCTGCGATTACACCGAGGATGGTGTAGGTGAGGGATATCGAAAGCACATAGGTCAGTGACAGGATAAAGGCGCGTCGGGTGGTCATCTTGTCACCCTCTCCGATAATAATGCTGGAGAGGATCGGGATCATCGGGAAGACGCAGGGGGTAAAGGATAATAATAGCCCAAAACCAAAGAAGCTCAACAGAGTTATCAACAGGTTATCCTGACCGATCTGCTGGGCAATGCTGTCCTGCTCGGATGATAGCAGCGGTGATTTCATCGCCATGTCGGTCGGGATAGTGATGACCGATGCGGTGGTAACAGGCTCCAGTGGATGCTGTACGGTTTTGGTGATGGGGGGATAGCAAATCCCGGCATCGGCACAGCCCTGGTACTGGATCTCTACAGTAATTTCTTGTGCTGGACTGGTTTGGGTGAACGGGACACGAACCTCAACGGTTCCGGTGTAAGTCTCGATTCGACCAAAGAATTCATCATTCTTGATCTTGCCCTTGGGATAGATGGGCTCACCCAGTTGTATTGTGGGCGGGCTTATTAGTTTGAATTTGAATTTATCACGGTACAGGTAATAGTCATCAGCGACCTTGATAGCGACAATCAGGCTATTATTATCCTCAATCCGGGTCGTTAGACGAAAGGCATCATCCGGGTCGAGGAATTCATTCTCCATGCTGCTAAAGCCGAAGCTATTACCCAGATCACCAAAGGGATTGTTATTTTGCCCCCCACTGGCTAAGGATGCAGTGGGTGCAAACAGGTTCAGGCTCAAGCTGAGCAGAAGATAAAAAATAATTTTCATATTATTCCAGACTGTGATCGATCCATTGTAGATATTCTGTCAGACCATTCTGAAGTGAGACAGAAATAACCTCAGGAAGTTCATAAGGGTGTAGTGTTGTAATAGTGTCTTCGATGGCTTTATATCGTTCGCTGCGGGTCTTTATTAAGAGCAGATATTCATCTGCTTGTTCAATGGTTCCCTTCCAGCTATAGATCGAGCGCATTTTGGGCAATATATTAACGCAGGCAGCCAGCTTGAGTTGAACCAGGCATTTGGCAATAGTCTCAGCACTATCCTGATCCGGACAGCTACAAAGTAGAATGCAGTAAGGTAAGCTCATAGACTAAAGATAAATCAAGCCGTGTATCAGAACAAGAGAAACCGGGGACAGACCCCAATTAATTCACCGATTAAAATTTAAAAATTAATTGGGGTCTGTCCCCGGTTTTAATTTGTCCCCAGTTTCCACTATAATCGGGGTTATGCGATTATTACCCGTCATATTAGTGAGTGTGCTGGCGATCCCGATACTGGAGATCTACCTGTTAATCGAGGTAGGCCAGTCATTAGGAGCCATCACGACGATATTCTTTGTGGTTTTCACAGCGGTGCTGGGTGCTTTGTTAATGAGGTATCAGGGTTTATCCAATCTACAGCGTGTGCAAAACAGTATGCAGGCGGGGGATCTTCCCGCATTGGAGATGATGGAAGGGCCGGTGTTATTATTGGGTGGGGTACTCCTGCTTGTTCCTGGATTCCTGACCGATACGCTGGGTTTTTTGCTCCTCTTTCCGCTGGTTCGACGCGCTTTGTTACGTCGATTTCTCTCGCATTCTCAATATCCCCCAGGGGTTCAACCGACAACCCCGCCGCGCAAGGATGATCCCAATGTGATTGAAGGGGAATGTCATCGGGAAGATGATTAATTTATAACTTATTGATATTAGTGTTATTAATATTGAATCTGTATTTTTTGTGAAATAAATTTCACGCTCTACCCTTGACTCTCACCAATTCGCCCTTATTATTAGCACTCACCAGAGACGAGTGCTAATAATTGTCCTCGTCCGTATAGAAAATATTGAATTAGTTGTTTAAGGAGAGATTCTCAATGAATATTCGTCCACTACATGATCGCGTGATCATCAAGCGTATGGAAGAAGAACGTACCTCCCCGGGTGGTATTGTGATCCCGGATGCCGCCACAGAGAAGCCTAGCATAGGTGAAGTGGTTGCTGTGGGTAATGGTAAGGTCATGGATAATGGCGAAGTGCGCCCATTAGATGTCAAAATCGGCGATAAAGTCTATTTTGGACAGTATTCCGGTAGCAAGATCAAGGTCGACGGTGACGAAGTCCTGGTTATGCGTGAAGAAGACATCATGGCAATAGTTGAAGCTTAATTTTTTGATTAATAGAAGAGGATAACGATCATGGCGGCAAAAGAAGTCAAGTTCGGCGATGACGCAAGACAACGTATGGTTGCAGGGGTAAACATCCTGGCCAATGCAGTAAAGGTAACTTTAGGTCCTAAAGGGCGTAATGTGGTTTTAGATAAGTCATTTGGCGCACCAACGGTCACTAAAGATGGTGTATCGGTGGCGAAAGAGATCGAACTGGAAGATAAGTTCGAGAATATGGGCGCACAGATGGTGAAAGAAGTTGCTTCCCAGACTTCTGATGTGGCGGGTGACGGTACCACAACAGCGACTGTTCTGGCGCAGGCCATCTTCCATGAAGGTATGAAGGCCGTTGCTGCGGGTATGAACCCGATGGATCTGAAGCGTGGTATTGATAAGGCGGTTAGAGCCGTTGTTGAAAACCTGAAGACCCTGTCAACACCTTGTTCTGATAATAAGGCGATTGCTCAGGTGGGTACCATCTCCGCAAACTCCGATACCGATATTGGTGAGATTATCGCCAATGCCATGGGAAAGGTTGGTAAGGAAGGCGTGATTACGGTTGAAGAGGGTTCCGGTCTGGATAATGAGTTGGATGTGGTTGAAGGCATGCAGTTTGATCGCGGCTATCTATCACCTTACTTTGTGAACAACCAGCAGAGCATGTCCGCTGATATGGAAGACCCTTTTATCCTGATTCATGATAAGAAGGTTTCTAATATTCGCGACCTGTTACCAACCCTGGAAGCGGTTGCCAAGGCGGGTCGTCCTTTGGTTATTATTGCTGAGGATGTGGAAGGTGAAGCTTTAGCCACTCTGGTGGTTAATAATATTCGTGGTATCGTCAAGGTGGTTGCTGTTAAGGCGCCCGGTTTTGGTGATCGTCGTAAGGCCATGTTACAGGATATTGCTATTTTAACAGGTGCAACTGTGATCTCTGAAGAAGTCGGTATGTCACTGGAGAAGGTTGAGTTAACCGATCTGGGTACTGCCAAGAAGATTCAGATCAGCAAGGACAACACCACTATTATTGATGGTGCCGGTCAGCATTCAGAGATTGAGGAACGTGTCGGTCAGATTCGTGCCCAGATCGAAGAAGCAACTTCAGAGTACGATATCGAGAAATTACAGGAGCGTGTTGCCAAGCTGGCGGGCGGTGTTGCTGTGATCAAGGTGGGTGCCGCGACTGAAGTTGAGATGAAAGAGAAGAAGGCGCGTGTTGAAGATGCCCTGCATGCAACTCGTGCAGCCGTTGAAGAAGGCGTGGTTTCCGGTGGTGGTGTTGCTCTGGTGCGTGCCCGTTCAGTGATCAAGGATCTGAAGGGTGATAATCACGATCAGGATATTGGTATCAAGATTGCCTATCGTGCCATGGAAGAACCGATGCGCCAGATTGCCAGCAATGCCGGTGATGAAGCCTCTGTTATCGTACAGAAAGTGGAAGAAGGCGAAGGTAACTTTGGTTACAACGCGGCCACAAGTGAGTATGGTGACATGATCGACATGGGTATTCTGGATCCTACCAAGGTGACGCGTAGTGCATTACAGCATGCAGCATCGGTATCGGGTCTGATGATAACCACCGAAGCCATGATTGCCGAGGCACCAAGTGATGCTGCCGGTGGTGGTGCACCTGATATGGGTGGCATGGGCGGTATGGGTGGCATGGGCGGTATGATGTAGTCGGTAGTAAACTGGGGACAGACCCCAATTAAAAAGGGGCAGACCGTAAGGTCTGCCCCTTTTTAATTGGGGTCTGTCCCCGGTTTACGGTACGTCTGGACTATCCATCAAGGTCAACCCGGTATCGGTATCCTTGCTCTTACCCTCATCCAGATCCAGGCGTAGACGCAGATTATTGGGTGAATCTGAATTACGCAGGGCCTCTTCCTTGCTGATCTTGCCTGCCTTTATCAATTTATATAATGCGCTATCGAAGGTCTGCATACCGATCTCTTCCGATTTTTGCATGACTTCCTTGATTTCATGGATATCACCACGGTGAATCAGATCCTGCACTAGCGGTGTGCCCAGCAGAATCTCGATTGCCGCCGCACGTTTACCATCAATAGTGGGTACCAGTCGTTGCGAGATAAAGGCGCGCAGATTGAGTGATAAATCCATTAATAGCTGATGACGACGTTCTTCCGGGAAGAAATTGATAATACGATCCAGCGCCTGATTGGCATTATTGGCATGCAGGGTGGAAATGGCGAGATGACCGGTTTCAGCAAAGGCGAGGGCGTGCTCCATCGTCTCCTGATCACGAATCTCACCAATCAGAATGACATCAGGTGCCTGGCGCAGAGTATTCTTTAGAGCATCCTCGTAGCTATCGGTATCGACACCCACCTCACGTTGGTTGATGATCGATTTTTTGTGTGTATGGACAAACTCCACCGGGTCTTCAATGGTGATGATGTGACCCGCACTATTGGTATTGCGATAATCAATTAATGAGGCCAGCGAAGTGGATTTACCCGAGCCGGTGGCACCGACAAAGAGTACCAGTCCACGCTTGCTCATAATCACATCGGTGAGGATGGTGGGTAGACCCAGATCCTCCCAGTTGGGTATCTCGGTCTTGATATTACGGATCACCATGCCGATAGTATTGCGTTGCTGGAAGATGTTGATGCGGAAGCGACCAATGCCCGCTTCCGAGATGGCAAGATTCATCTCCGGTTTGATCTCAAATTCAGCGATTTGCTCCTCACTCATAACGCTATAGGCAATCTCCTTGATGCGTTCAGCAGTGAGAACCTCGCTCTCGATGGGCTGCAATGCGCCATGAAACTTGGCACTAGGCGCTGCGCCACAGCTAAGATAGAGGTCAGAACCATCTTTTAGAACCAGTAGTTTCAGGTAATCCTTGAATTCCATGTGTTCGCTCCTGTTTGTTGATTTGGATTATATTAAGGTAACGTATTTTGCAATTTCTTTGTAGCATTATCCGTTTAAAGAAGGCAGAAGTATCATAGATGAAGTTGTTTGCTATACTAGGAATCATGGTTTTTTCTAGTAGGTATTTGTATATGGCGATTCAATCCAATCATATTCGTGAGTTAATGGATAAGCTGGAAGCACTTCCACCAGAACGGCTTGATGAGGTGGAGGATTTCATTGATTTCCTGGAGCAGCGTAATCAGGATAGACGATTAACCCTGGCTGCTACCCAAACGGCTGAAAATAGTTTTTCCCAGGTTTGGGATAATCCGGATGATTCTGTGTATGATCACCTTTAATAGGGGTGATATTATTCTGGTACCGTTTCCTTTCACCAACCAGAAAGATTCTAAAAAACGCCCTGCAGTGATAGTTAGTTCTCAAGCCTACAATATAAAACTGGTTTTTAAGAAGATGGGTGAATTAAAAGGTGATAATCTGATTGCACTACAAAAAAGTTTAAGGCTTATTTTGTCTTTATGAGATAGAGGCAGCATTATTTTTACTACCATCCTGTTAATTACCATCCATGCCTCGGATTCGTAGAGATTTTTTGAATGTTTAGAGCCTTAATTATTTCTTCACTGGTGCTTAATGTCGGCATATTGTTAGGCAGGCTGTCGGGTTTTGCCAGAGAGGCCTTCGTTGCATCCACCTTTGGTGTGACAGCAGAGGCGGATGTGGTGGTGTTGATGTTAACCATTCCTGATGTGCTGGTGAATATCCTGATGGGTGGAGCGATGGGTGCGGCCTTGATCCCTGTGTTCACTGAAAAAACCGATCAGGCACGTCAGTTGTTGTATCAGATGATGTTGTTGGGACTGGTCTTTTTTGCACTGGTCTGTGTGTTGGCGCTCTGGTTTATGCCGCAATTGATTGGCTTGCTGGCACCGGGTTTGTCATCGTTCAGTTTTGCGCAGGCAGTGGATGTGGTCAGTGGTGTGATCTGGTTAATCCCGTTGACGGTTATGGCCGGGATGACAACAGCCTATCTCCAGGCCAATAATCAATTTGCAGTACCGGCTGTCGGTACACTGATTATCAATGGTGTGATTATCGCTGGTTTGCTGACAATCTATTATGGTTACGGTTCACTGGATCTGTTGGTATGGTTTATCCTGGGTGGCGGATTATTGCGTCTTGTGAGTCAGTTGATTCGGGTCAAGGTGATATGGAATCCACTGTCTGCAATGCAACCTTATCGAGTCAATAAAGGGTTGTTGCTACGTTATGGACAGGCAATGCTTGCGGGGAGTACCTTGTTATTGATCCCTGTGGCAGCTAGAGCGATGGCATCCTACTCGGGTGATGGCGGGATCGCTGTATTTAATTATGCCAGCAAGTTGATTGAATTTCCGTTGGTTATCGCAGTGACATTTTTATCAGCGGTTTTGTTCCCTCGCCTTGCCTCCAGTTATCAGTCGGATCGACAGATGCATATGCGTCTGGTAAAGATAGGTTTGCAGTTAAGCCTGGGACTGTCGATTACTGCAGTCATCTTTTTATCAGGGCTTCACCATGATTACATCAGTTTTGTTTTTGGTTATGGAGTAATGACGCAAACCGATTTGAATAATATTAATAGCTTGCTGAGTATAGGTCTCTTTTCCTTGCCAGTGCTGGGTGTCTCCAGTATGTTGACCGCAGGTTTTAATGCCAGGCAGCAGCCTTTTATACCCATGGTTATTAATACCCTGGGTTTAGGTTTTTTTATTGCATTAGTGTGGACACTGGATATCGCTCATTCCTTGACAGCACTTATGTGGGCATTGGTTGGGAGTTATACCCTGATTTGTGCAGGACATATTATGGCATTCAGGTTAAGCGATTTTAGTTGGGCAGATATGTTAGCAGGGCGCGTGTTTATTTCCTTTTTTATCCCGTTGATGCTGGTGACAGGTATCAGTGTTTATATAATAAGTGGGCTTGATCTTTCATCCTGGCTCAGGTTGTTTATAGCGGCATTACTTGTATTCAGTTTTATGATATTAATGGTTTTTCGTAATGCAGAGATAAGGGCGCTCATCAAACCAGAGGGGAGTAAGGCATGAAATATATGTTGATTACCAATAACCCTGTGTTAGCGCATGAGGCTGAAGATTTTGGTGTGCAACGCATCTTTGTTGACCTTGAGATCAATGGTAAGCATGAACGTCAGGGGCATCTTGATACCTTGATCAGCAGCCACACAATGGATGATGTACCTGTTATTCGTGCAGCGATAAAAGAGGCTGAGTTACTGGTTCGGTTAAATCCACTGTATGCAGGAACAGCCGATGAGGTCGAAGCGGCCATTGCAGCGGGTGCTGATTTATTGATGCTACCTTATTTCCACAAGGTCGATGACCTGAAAGAATTTTCCAACATGGTGGGTGGTCGTGCCGGGATTATCCCGTTAGTGGAGACTCATGCAGCAACCAGGGCAATGGCTGAGATTGTAAAGGTTGATGGGCTTAGCGAGATATATATTGGTCTGAACGATTTGCATCTGGATATGGGGCTTAATTTTATGTTTGAGCCACTGGTCAATGGCTTAATGGATGAGTTGGCTGGCATTATCAGACAGGCAGGGATTCCTTTTGGCTTTGGCGGAATTGCACGAGTGGGTGAGGGTGTTGTTCCAGGTGAGATGGTGTTGGGTGAGCATCTTAGATTAGGTTCGAGTTCAGTGATATTATCCAGGACTTTTCATCGTGTGGATGCAGAAATAGAAAAAGACAGGGCAAGTAAAATACTGGCGGATGAATTGGGGAAGTTGATTGCGCTGGAGGCAGGTTTATTATCGAGAAGCCAGGATCGAGTGGAAAAAGAACATGAACAACTAAGTGGTGTTATTAATAATTTTGTGAAGGCCAGGCGACAATGAAACGATTGATTGATATTGTCTCCAGTATTTTATTGCTGGTAATAATGCTGCCGGTTTTTCTGTTCGCTGTGATATGGATCAAGCTTGATTCACGAGGCCCTATTTTTTTTGTGCAGCAAAGAGTTGGTCTGCATGGTCGTGAATTTGGTATTTATAAATTCAGGAGCATGGTAATAGATGCAGAGAGCAGCGGTCCTTATAATACCCAGGAGAATGATCCAAGAATTACTGGCGCAGGTGTTTTTTTGAGAAAGACCAGTATTGATGAACTGCCGCAATTAATTAATGTATTAAAAGGTGATATGAGTCTGGTAGGGCCGAGGCCTAATCTTCTGAGGCAGAAGGTGGAATACAGCGAGCAGGAATGGGATAAGCGTAACTCAGTTCGCCCTGGAATAACAGGTCTTGCACAGGCAAGATTGAGATCTCTGGCAACACCGGAGCAGCGCACACAACTGGATCTTGAATATGTGGATCGGCAGGGTGTGATCTTCGATATAATGATTATGTTGATGACGGTCAAACGTCTTTTTAGTGGTGGGAGTATTTAAGCAGTCATGACGCATGCAATTATGTTCCATCATTTTCATAATGTCAGGCATGCTGAAGGGCAGGGGTCTATCAGTTATGATGAATTTAGTAGGATACTGGATTATCTGGAAGATAACTTTGAATTATTGGGGGCGAAGGAGTTTTCAGAGCGAGTGTTATCAGGCAGGCTTAGTGGTAAGGAAACCTGCTTAACCTTCGATGATTCACTGAAGTGTCAGTATGATATTGCATTACCTGTATTACAGGATCGAGCCCTTTCAGCATTCTTCTTTGTTTATACCTCGGTGTTTACAGATAAGCCTGAGATGCTGGAGATATACAGGAATTTCAGGAATGTCCAATTTGACAACATGGATGGTTTCTACACAGCTTTTTTTCATGTTTTTAATAAGCAGCATGAGCAGGCGTACATATCTTATATAAAATCCTATCCTGATGATTATTTGTTAGAATTTTCATTTTATACAGAGAATGATCGGCGTTTTCGTTATGTGCGTGATAATGCATTGTCTGTTGAACAATATCATGAGTTAATGCGGGTGATGATGAGTGATGCCGGGTATGATATAAAAAAAGCCAGTCAGAATCTGTGGATGAATGCGGATGATTTGATTGATCTTGAAAATAAAGGGCATGTGATTGGTTTGCATTCACATACCCACCCAACGGCTATTGATCAATTAAGTTATGAAAGACAGCACAGTGAATATGAAATCAATAAACAGGCATTGTCTAAAATTTTGCAGCAGGATTTATGGGCAATGTCTCATCCCTGTGGGCGATATAATAAAGATACGCTGGATCTTCTGGGTGATATGGGTATCAGGATTGGTTTCAGGTCGAGTTTGAGTGAACCTCGGATTTGTTCAGCGCTTGAAATCCCGAGAGATGATCATGCTAATTTGCTAAAGAGAATTATATGAAAATAACGATTTTCACTAGTAATCAGGCCAGGCATTTAAGTTTGATAAAGAGTCTCGCTTCAGTGGCAGATGAGTGTTATGCAGTGATTGAAGGGAGTACGGTTTTTCCGGGAAAGGTGGATGATTTTTTCAGGAAGTCGGATGTAATGCAGGATTATTTCTCAAACGTTATTGATGCTGAAAGAAGCATATTCGGGGATATCGGTTTGTTGCCGGATAATGCGCATCCACTGTTTGTAAGGATGGGTGATTTGAATTACTTGAGTAGGGATACACTAAAGCCTTTTCTTGATTCGGATCTTTATATTGTCTTTGGTTCGAGTTATATAAAGGGCTGGTTGATTGATTTTCTGGTATCGAGTAAGGCGATTAATATTCATATGGGTGTATCTCCCTATTATCGTGGTTCATCCTGTAATTTCTGGGCACTGAATAATAATGATCCACACCTGGTGGGTTCCACGATACATCTTCTTTCAGCCGGGCTTGATAGTGGTGATATGCTTTATCATGCAATACCCACACTAAAGGATGAGTCACCATTTGAGTTTACGATGAAGGGTGTTTATGCAGCACACCAATCCCTGATGGAAAAGATTGCAGACCAGTCTATTTTTTCTATTAAACCTGTTAAGCAGGATAAGAGTAAAGAGATTTGTTATACAAGGAATTCTGATTTTACTGATGATGTAGCAGCAGTTTTTTTGGATCGTAATCTTACAAGTTCTGGTTTAAAGAAGTTAATCAATAGTAAATTTGATGAGTCTTTGTACCTGAATCCCTTTTATGCATAAATACCATGTCTATGAATCATAACTCATTATATATACATATTGGCTACCCAAAGACTGCCACAACCTGGTTACAACGTTGTGTTTTTCCTGAGTTAGATGGTGTTTCATACCTGCATTTTCAGGATGAGCGCTATGGATGGTTAAATGAGTTAGTACAAGAGCATGATTTTAGTTTTAATGTAGATAATCTGCGTGATAAATTTAATAATTCGGTGCAAGGTCTTGGTAAAGATAATAAGTATGTGATTTCATGGGAGTCTCTGGCAGGGGATGTATTTACTGCGGGAGCTAATGCTGAATCTTTATCCAGACGTTTGAAAGATGTGTTTCCGGAGGCATCTATTATTATTACTATTCGTAATCAGCTGGATATGGTGGAATCAATTTACAGGCAATATATCCATGAGGGAGGATCTTTATCAATTAATGATTTTCTTGATCTTGCATCACCAAGTCCTGTTCGATTGGCTAGAGAGCATTTTTTTTATGACAGAATTGTTGATAATTATCAAACTCTGTTTGGAGTGGATCGTGTAAAAGTTCTGGTCTACGAAGACTTGAAAAAGGATAAGGCTGAGTTTTTAAGGCAGTTAACAGGTTTTGTTGGGGTAGAGTCAAATTTATCAAGAATTGAGGCAAGGTGCGTGAGTCATGTGAATGTGGGTATGTCAGCACCTTCTTTGTTCATTGCGCGTATTCTTAATCGCCTGGTTTATAGTCACTTTAATTTGGCTCCCTTAATACCTCGCTGGTTGGTGAGTGCCAGGCATGTGCGTTTTGTATTACAGCGCGTGGTTGATCCGGTATTGTTCCGTCATTTAGATGGGAGATCCAGCCTTTTAAATGAAGATGTATATAAAGAGTGGTCTGATTATTATCGTGAGTCTAATCAACGCTTACAAAAAAAACTGGGTCTAAAATTAGATTCTTACGGATACCCTGTTTGATATGTGTGGGATCTTTGGTTATTTTGATAGTCATAAAAACATACTTTCTGATGAAAGATTAAAAGTGATGGGGGATGCTATTCTCTATCGTGGCCCTGATGGTTCTGGTTGTTACCATAATGAGAGGATGGCAGTGGCATTAGGTAATCAACGTTTGGCTATTCTTGATATTGAGCATGGTCAGCAGCCTTTCTATTCGGAAGATAGAAACATTATTGTTGTCCAGAATGGTGAGATTTTTAATCATGTTGAATTGGCAGAGGATCTGAATAAAGATGGTTTTCATTGCATAACACATTGTGATACAGAGGTTATATTAAGGATATATCAAAGAGATGGTATAAAAGGTTTGTCCTTGCTCAATGGTATGTTTGCTATTGCAATTTATGATGTGAATGAGCAGGCATTATATCTGGTGCGTGATCGAGTTGGTGAGAAACCATTGTATTTTTCCAATGAAGAAGGACGTTTGATTTTTTCTTCCGAGATAAAATCTATTGTTGGTGTTTCAGATAGTAAATCTGTTTGTGTTGAAGCAATGAACCAGTTTTTTGCATTTAACTATGTGCCACCTCCATTAACAATATTTTCGGGCATTAAGCATGTCATGCCGGGGCATTATTTGCGTGTTTCACAGGGGGTTGTAGAAGATCATTGTTGGTGGGACTTGTCATCAATAAAGACTCAGGAGAGAAGTGAGGAGGAATGGATTTCGTTATTTAATAATATCCTGGATGATGCTGTTCGTATACGGTTACGTTCTGATGTGGCCTTTGGTGCATTTCTTTCTGGTGGTGTTGATTCAAGTTCAGTAGTAGGTTTGATGAGTAAGCATCTCGATACTGCAGTCAATACATTTTGTATTGGTTTTGATGATAAAAAATATGATGAATCTCTATATGCTCAGGAAGCAGCTGAGCGTTTTAATACACATCATACAATGAAAAAAGTACAAGCTAATCTGATTAACCTTTGGCCAATG